>JBFMED010000221.1:0-5118 GCA_040753475.1 bacterium | reverse complement strand
ATGTTTTGATGGTATTTGACAAAAAAATCTACAAAGGAAAAAAGAGGCTATCTTTTTGTGATGTGTTTTTGATATAATATATCCTGTTTAGAAGGTAATTCTGAATAAAGGTAGCGAAATATAGGAAGTTATAAAGGAGAATTAGAAAGCTTACTTAACAGAAAAATTTCAGATAATAGGGGTGGTTGACACTTGAAAACCAATTTTGTTTGAGATATAATGCTTGTCTACTACCTCCCCTCTTTTTCCTCTCTTAACCCTTTTATCTTTTCCCTTATCCTTTTTTCAAACCCTAATTGAAAGAGGATGAATTTTGCCTCCTGCTCAGGGGTTAGAATATCTTTTATCTCCTCTTTTTCTTCTTCATTGATTTCTTGCATTTTTTTATGGTTTTTCTCAAGCCTGGCAAGAGCCTCCTTTATTTCATCCCTATCTTTTTCTTCCACTGCTTCCCTTAGAGTTTCTATGCAATCCCTTAAATTATCAGCTCTCTTTGCCCTCTCTTTGTGATACTTACTAAGTATTGAGGAAAGCTTATGGGATGTCTCCTGATCAAGATTAAGGATTTTTGTAAGCTCCTTAATTCTTACCTTTTCTATCCTTTCCCTTACCTTCTTAAGCCCCTCTTTCCTTCTTTCAAACCCCTCTTGTGGCTCTGCCATAATATTCGCCGCAAAGCCAAACAAGAGCAAAACCAGAAAAATATAGGTTTTCTTCATCTTTCATCAACCCCCTTTAATTTATTGCCTCATAGAGGCTATTTAGCTCTTTTTCCTCCAAGAAAGCAAGCTTATGGTAATAGGAATACCCTGTGAAATCCTCAAGATATAGCCCATTTCCAACCAAAGATGGCTCATTTTCCTTATACTGGAAAAAGAGAAATATAGCAAGAAATAGGGAAGCAAAAGCAACCGCAACAGGAAGGGGTCTAAATAATTTAGCCCATAATCTTACAAAGAATGGCTCTTTTATCTCATCAAGGGATGCCATTATCCTTTGAGGAAGGGTATTAAAGAAGCCCTCATTGGGAAAAGAAACCCTTGTTTTAAGAAGCCCAGAGAGAAGGGAGAGCTCATCCTGACAATCCTTGCATTCTTTTAGGTGAAGCTCAATATCCTTCTTTAGCTCTTTAGGAAGAAGCTCCTTTAGATATTCGGGAAGCAAGTCCCTTATTTCATCCTTTAATTTCATAGCCATTCTTTCTTAAAAACCCCCTTATTTTTCTTATCGCCTGATGGTAATGTGCCTTTAGCGCACCCTCAGAACACTTCATTGCCTCCGCTGCCTCTTTACAGCTTAAGCCCTCATATAGTCTAAGAATCAGTGCCAGTCTTTGCCTTTCAGGAAGCCTTTCTAATGAGCTTTTGATATATTTCCATCTTTCATCCTCTATAATCTCAGATAGTGTATCATTTTTGCTTTCTGCAATTTCCTCATTAAGCCCTATATCCTTATGCCTTCTTTCTTTAAGATGATTAAGGCTTGTGTTTATAGCTATTCTGTATAGCCAGGTCTTAAATGATGCTTTTTTATTGAAGCTCTTAATTCCCTTTATCGCCCTTAAAAATGTTTCTTGAACCATGTCCTTAGCATCCTCAATGTTGTTTAACATCCTAAAGGCAATGCTATAAACCTGTTTTTGATATTTTATTATAAGCCCTTCCATTGCCCCTTTTTCTCCTTTAATATATCTTTCAACCAGTTCTATATCTTCCAATTTCTATTATATTAGACAAATTCCCATAAAAAAGGTTTAAAAGAATTGTATATGTTTAATTTTACCACTTAAGGCACTTAAGAACAAGGATTTCGGTTTTGAAACTATTCCTCCAGAAAGAACCTTAAGGGAAGGATGTAGTAAGCAAAGACAGGCTTTCCTAATACCTTTGGTTGGGTAAATTTATAATCAAAAACCACCTTCAATGCCTCTTTGGCAAAGCCAAAGCCCTTTGGATCTTCGGTAATTATCTCTGCTTTATCCACCATTCCATCTGGATTAATAAGAAGCTTTATCTTAACCAAACCATTTATGCCGCTTTCCTTTGCAATATTCGGATATTTTGGCAGGATAAAGGAGATAATTTTTAAAGGAAAATCAAGGCTTCCTGGCTCAAATATACCTTCTCCGATACCCTCTCCTTCTCCATTGCCCTCTCCTTCTCCTATACCACCTCCTTCTCCTATGCCTCCTTCGGCATTAGCACTATCACCAGAGCTTAAACTGTCAGAACCTACATTATACCCTTCCACCGCAATGGAATCTTCTGGATTATTTATGGGTGATATTGGATTTTCAGAAGGTATAGGTTCTTCTTTTTTTTCCAAAGGAGGACAAGACAATACCTTTGGAGGCTCTTTGGGCTTTTCTTTTCTTGGAATAAGTGGCTTTGCACCCCCTCCTTTTTTTTGAAAAGATACGGGCTTTTCCTTTACAATACCAAAGTCTAAAACGATTTTTTCATCCTGAGGAAAAAACTTATAGAGATGAACAATCCCTAAAATAACAATTATATGGAGAAAAAAAGAGGCAAAAAAACCCTTTGTGGAATAACCCATTTTTCACTTACACTATAAATTATAGGTATCTACTTTACCTTTTGGCAACAACATTGTTTCCCTACCTGCATTTAACCTTAATCAATTCTATCTGTTCAGACCCACCTGCAACTTTTTTTTCCAATACAACATTGCCAACTTCTTTGGAGTAAACCCCGTTAGAATCTCACACCGAAGCATTATACGCCGGTGTGAAAAAGCGGATAATATTCTAAATTCCATCCCCCTGTTTTTTCACCCCGTTAGATACAAGGTTATCTAACGGGGCAAGCGGGGCATTCTAACGGGGTAAAACTTGTGGTCAATAATTTCGGTGTCCATTCTTTGATATTGAGACCTAATAGCAAACAATTTTAGTCTTAAGTCCTGGGTTTGCTGGTAGCCATTGCTTTGCGAGATACCACCCTCCAGTAATCTTAGCTTGGATGGCTGAGCAAGTGCTGGACTAAACCAGGTTGCTAAGACAACAAATGTAACAATTGATAATCTCACAATTCACCTTTCTCCTTTATTTTCATAAATGAAATAAAATTCCAAGTTCCGGAGCGCAATCAGTAGCTTTTGAAGTAATTCCAAATAGTACTCATAATAGGGATAAATTATGAATTCTCCCTTGTTAATATAAGTGCCAAACATTGAGCTAGCAATACCTGTTCCCCGATCTTTCAAAAAGTATGGCAACTCATCTTGGGCAAAAACATTAGATGAATTGAAAAGAAACATCCCCCCAGCAAAAATACCCATTAAATGTTTTTTTCTCATTTTGATCACCTCATCATAATTTTTGTTTAAATTATACTATGGGGAGTTAACCAGAAGATTACCTAAAGATTATCTTTTGGTAATTTTGCAGATAATATCACCAGGATGGAAGATGCTTTGGAATAGAGACCTTCTTTTCAGGTCATAAGCGATATCATCGGCCATCTGCCTTATCTCGGTAACCAGGGCAGAGATACAGTCTAACGACAGAGCTAAGCTGCGGCGGGCTTGCCCGCCGTCAGCTTCAGCGATTGGTTAGAAAGAGATTTATTTTTTCTTCTTAGGGATAAAATTAACGCCATCTATACCTTTAAGATCAGCATCTTGCGTCCATACTATTGCATCATTTGCTCTTGCTGTCGCTAAGATAATGCTATCAGCCAGAGGGAGTTTATGCTCTAAACCAAGTTTAGCAGCACTTAATGCAATGGAAGTGTCTAAATCTACTATCATGCCTTGCCCCATTAGTGCTATAGCTTGAAGTGCTGAATTCTCACCTCTTTGTCTAAGAATATTCTTAAATACCTCTAAAACACACAAAGAAGGGACAAGAAGATTATCAGTATCCTCAATAGGTTCTGCAAAATAAATAGCATTGGGCCCATCCGCAAAATATTCAAGCCAACCACATGAATCTACTAAATTCATATTCTATCTCTTTCTCTTATAACTTCCGTATCAATTCCTTTTAGAAAACCGCGCATTTCCTTCATCTTTTTAACGGGTATGTACTCAATACGATTTTCATACTGCAAAACATGAACTTTTACACCAGGTTTAATTCCCAATGATTTTCTAATTGGACAGGGAATAACTACTTGATATTTGGGAGAAACTTTTACTGCTTCCATAATTTCCCTCCTTCGATGATTTATATGTAATACTTTATCATAATCGATATGGTTTGTCAAATATTTTCTTTATTTTCTCTAATTTCTTCATATTTCTTTAGAAACTCTTCTTGCTTCTTCCTATTAGTAATTCCCTTTTTTCTTTTTCTAAAAATCCCTTTATATTTTATCGGCATTTTTGATATTTTTCTTTAGCTAAAACCGAAAAGGAATTACTTTTTGGTATAGTAACAAGTCCACTGATTACCCAATAGCATATGACTGTTGGATTGATTTTATTTCTCTTCCCAAATAGGTAATTTTCTTTTCACCCTCAGCTTCAATGACGTATAACGACAAAGCTAAGCTGCGGCGGATTTATCCGCCGTCAGCTTCAGCGATTGGTTAGGCGAAGCAGTTTAAACTCATAGTCCTAAAAACTTGATTGCGCCTCCGCAAAGAAAAATTACCAAACCAGCCAACGCATGAGAATATCTCTTAACTCTACGAAGTGGTAATTTTGATAATCCGAAAGATAAGGCCAAAACCATACCCAACATAGTTGCGATAGTTGTCAATCCAAAGATAGATGCAACTATCGCTACTGTTATCATATTGCCCTTAGCTGCTGGATACATCACAAGAGGAATCAATGGTTCGCATGGACCAAATACAAATATTGTAAAAAGAATCCATGGGGTTAAATTGTTTGATTTTGATGGATGAACATGAGAATGATCTGCAATATGCTTATGAGTGTGTATATGAACTTCTCCACTTTCATGTTGATGAAGATGTTCATGAGGTCGGCTACAAATTGCTTTATGTACTCCCCAGACAAAATATGTAAATCCAAATACAAGAAGAAGCCAAGCGGCTAATTCACCGCGAAATGATTCGACCATTTCCAATTTAAGAACAGCGATTCCTAGAGCAATACCTATAAATCCTAAGACAATAGAACTCAACA
>JBFMED010000220.1:0-9962 GCA_040753475.1 bacterium | reverse complement strand
TAAATTGCTTTTTTAGAGGCAAATTAAAGATTTTCACTTCCTTACCATTCTTTTCCACTATCCTATTATGATGAAAACGACCGATGAATTTAGCCGACATTGAATTTATCCGTTCATAATTCTTCTTGTCATCAAAACCCCTGTCCCATATCCAGGTTATTTTAACATCTTGGGGTAAGAGGCTTTGCCCATATTCCATTGCCTCCTTTATCTCCAAATTCTGCCAGGTTTCACCCGATGCCAATACATTAAAATATCCCAATCTTGTTTTCTTTTTTCCATCAGTAAGAATTACCGTTATCATTCTATACCCATTTACTATCCCACTATTGTCCTTCTTTAAAACAGGGCCAATTTTTTCCATCCTCTTGCTATAAGGTTTTTGTAAAAAGAAGAAAGGTCAATAATGGCTATAATTTCTTTTTCTTCCTTCAAATCTTCTTTTGCCTTTTCATAAAAAGCCTGCCTTTCTAATTTTGCGAATAACATCAATTGGCTTACAAGAGGGCAGGTTAATCATATTTCCACCGGAAGGGGGATTTTAGTTTCTAATTTGAATTTCTCGTCTGATACAAGGGTAAGTTCTGCAGGCAAAGGGTCATTGTGTTCAATATATGATTCAATAAGTTTTCTTGCTACATCTTCTGCAATTTCTAATGTTTCAGATATTGTTCTACCCTGTGCAATAAGACCTTGTAAGAGAGGGCTTGTTGCTAAATATTCACCTTCCTTCAGGGGTTCAATTGTCAGTGGAACTAGATATTCTAGCATAATTATCACCTCATCTATATTCTAACAAAAATAAAGGGATTTTTCAATAACTTGGATAAGCTGCCAAAAATTTCTCTAAAGTTTTTTTAAAAAAATTGCCGATAAATAAATTAAGAGCAGATTTATAAAATAAAAAGGGAAAAGATATTTGGTAGCTTGCAACCGAACCTTTTTCTTTTCCCCTTTTGGATTATATATCGGCAAAACGATGAAAAAACTTAAGGATTAATTTACAAGGATTAAGGATTAAGTTATAAGGATTAAGTTAAAAAGATGAAGAATTTTTGTGATTTGAAGGTATGGCAGAAGGCACATCAATTAGTTTTAGAGATATACAAAATTACTGTTCAATTTCCTGATAATGAGAGGTTTGCTTTAGTTTCTCAAATTAGACGCTCATCTGTTTCTATTCCGGCTAATATAGTAGAAGGATTTAAAAGGAGAAGTAATAAAGACTTTAGTCATTTTCTTAATATGGCTGAGGGTTCATTAGAAGAGACAAAGTATTATTTAATCTTAATTGAAAGTGAAAAAAGGAGGCTGATTGAGGGAGGCCTAAAAGAGATACAAGAGAGGGGCCTGGGAGGAAAGAGGGAGTATGATATTACTGTAACTAAAAAAAGCACGCGTTCTGACCCAATAATAACAGAACCAGGTATAATAGGACTTATGGTTAATGGAGAGATAGTCAAGGAATGGGAATATACTAGCATGCATGCAACCAGAAGGAGATAAATACAAAATGTCCCTTTCATTATCCCCTGGAGAATATAATATGGCTATAGTTTCATTAAAAAACCCAAAAGGATATAACTGGTGGGATCGGAATAAAATTATAGAGCTTAATCCAAATGTAAATGGGTTAAAGGTAAATGAAGAAATATTTTTATCTTATACCCAAAATCCACTTATAGACAATGGCAATCCATTTGACCCCCTATCTATGCAAGATGGTAAAGAGGCATCTTTATCTCCTGGCAACAAGGCTATAAATTTCAAAATCCCAATAGACCCTACCCTAACCCTAGGTGATGAAGAAATTGCAACAATCCCAGAATTTGCTCCCCTTTACAAGGATGGGACATTGGTGCAAAGGGATGAAAATAGCCCACTTTACCTTATCTTTAAAGGTGAAAGGCACTTAATTGAAAATAATCTTTTAACCCTTAAGCTATATGGTTTATCTGCCCAGAATATAAGAAAGATTGGGGAGGTTATTGACCAGATAAAAGAGGGAGAACCCCTTCCCAAGTATCCGGAAAGAACCTTGATTAAAGATGGAAATAATACCTTTTATCTCATTCAAGAAAACAAAATATACAAAGTGCCTGATAATGAAACATTGGAGGCAATGGGGCTTCTTAAGGACATAAAAGAAAGGGAGATTAGCATTAAGGCAATAGGGTTTTTCCAATCTATTCTTCACCTATCTTATTGCTGGTGGTGAAAAAAAGGCAATCTCACAAGATTATCTTTCATTCTATAACACAAACTCAGGAAGAACAGAGGATTTATCGCAAATAGAAGAGGGAGAAGCCCTACCAAAATATCCAGAAAATTCTGTCTTAAGCGATGGCATAAACAAATACCTTTATACCCAAGGAAAGAAGCTTAAGTTTGAAACCCTGGACGAGCTAAGCAAAAAGGGATTTAGCCCAGAAAGTGGCAATGTGCCTATTAAAATACAAATGAAGAACAATGCTGTATACTACGGAGTTCCTGTTCAGTTATGGATAGATGGAAATATGGTAAAGGAATGGGCCACTCCTAACGACAGAATTCCTAACTGTGCTCCACCTCTTTTTTCTTCCTACAATTTTAATCTTCAATTATCATCTGGAAAGCATAAAATAGAAGTTGTATTTCCCCAGATTAAGTCTATTGCTCCTATTGTTGACTATATACAGATAGGAGACCAGACTATCCAGCCCGAGGATGGAAAGGGTGTATTTGATCCAGGCGAAACCTACAACTTTAGTTCATACAAAACTGGACCTGTCTCTTCCTCCCAAGAAACCATTACATCCCCTGGTGCCTTAAGGTTCAAAGATATAGAGATTATCCCATCAATCAATCTTTCATCTTCTGAATTAGCAAATATTCCCGACCTTATTCTTTCTCAATCCCTCTCTTCAGAAAGCACATCCTCCCTTGATCCATCCTGGGTTAGCCCTCCCTGGTATGAGCCTTATGATTTAGAGGAAAACCTCCAGTCCAAAACCCCGAGTCCCGAGTCCCGAGTCCCGAACCCCGAATCTTTAGAGGGTAGGTTTATAAAATTCCAGGATTATGTCTTCTATGTAATGAATGGAAGGAAGAGGCTTGTTCCCAATAATAGTGTTAAAGCCTATGCCCCTGATGGCACATCTATTACAGAGCTAACCTCAGAGCAATTAGCCAAATTTCCAACTGGAGATGTCTTACCTGAGATAAAATACCCGGATGGCACATTGATAAAGTATGAAACAGAGCATTTTCTTATCTTCTCAGGAGCAAAGCATCTTATTGATTCTGGGACAATGCAGATATTTAGCTTAAAGCCTAATGATGCAAAGACAATCTCTGATAGTGAATTCCTCTCTATTCCAACCAGTGATCCCCTTAAGGCAAGGGTAGTAAGAAATGAAAGCCTAGGAGACTTCCTTATCCTTGGCTTAGAAAGAAGGTTTATTCCAACCCCTCATACAACTGATGTATACCTTAGTATTCTTGGACAAGCTAGGGTAGAAGACATATCCACCGAAAGGCTACAATCCTATGTTCCCAAGGATGCCCTAGAGAAAATAGAACCACCTCCCCCACCTCCCCAGCCAAAGAAGAAAAAATGGTATCAGAAGGTATGGTCGGCTGTTTCTTCTGTTGTCTCAACCGTGGTTAGGGGTCTTCCTGGGATTGGCCAAATCTATACCTTTGCCACAGCAATTGCCGGCAGGGATTTCATCACAGGCCAGAAGCTATCTGGGGTAGACCAATGGCTTTCCCTGCTTGGTCCATTAGCCAGGGGTGCATCAATGTTTAGACAAACCATAAATCTTGCAAGAAAGGGAGGGAGATTTGTATAATAAAAGTTGTGTTTCAAAGAATTTTAAGACTTATTCGTGAAAAAGCTCGAAAGAGAGAGTATGTAATGACGCGTCATGCACGAAAAGAGATGAACGATGATGGATTAAGCATTTATGATGTAGAGCATAGCCTTCTTAGCGGGAATATTTTGGAGCGTCAGAAAGATAGAAAAACAAGTGAATGGAAATACCGTATTAAAGGAGAAACACTAAAAGGCAATGAAGCTGAAGTAATTATAAAGTTAAGCCCAACAAATAAGTTGGTTATTATTACTGTGTACATTATATGAAAAAAGGAGGAAGTAAAATGGTATGTGACATTTGTGGTAAGGAGGGTGCGCACATTCGTAAGGTTAGCGAAATTTACGGCAAAGCTAGAGATTTGTTGGTAATAGAGGACATTCCTATGGTGAGTTGTTCTGAATGTGGCGAAAGTTACTTTACAGCAGAGATACTTCACGAGATTGAACGGATAAAACTTCATCGCAAGAGCTTTGCTGTGGAAAGACCTGTAGAGGTTGCCAAGTTTGTTGCATAATAAGTTGTCAAAATTCAAGCAAACCGCCAATCTTACAAGAGAGGCAAAGGATAGGATAGACATCTACCCCTCCCAAGAAACCATTACATCCCCTGGTGCCTTAAGGTTCAAAGATATAGAGATTATCCCATCAATCAATCTTTCATCTTCTGAATTAGCAAATATTCCCGACCTTATTTCTTCTTCTGCAAGCTCTAATCCTACACCCTCCCTTGACCCATCCCTGGTTAGTCCTCCCTGGTATGAGCCTTATGATTTAGAGGAAAACCTCCAGTCCAAAACCCCGAGTCCCGAGTCCCGAGTCCCGAACCCCGAATCTTTAGAGGGTAGGTTTATAAAATTCCAGGATTATGTATTCTATGTAATGATTATGTATTCTATGTAATGAATGGAAGGAAGAGGCTTGTTCCCAATAACAGTGTTAAAGCCTATGCCCCTGATGGCACATCTATTTTTCATATTATCATCCCCCTGATTTTCTATACGCAATTTTTTTCTTAAAATATACTCTTACAAATAATGCCTTGTCAAGCTTCGTCTATCAGGGATTAAACATAAGATTACTTTTTTACTTGATTTCTTAAATTTTTAAAGGTATAATCATCTTATGGATATTAAAAGGGTTTATCGCTTCCTAATGATAGCCTTAAGCATAATTTTATCCCTCTTTCTCCTTATCCCATCTGCAAGTATTCCAAATTGGCAAAAAAAGGGAAAAATTAGTAAGGAAACCTATGTAGCACCATTTGATTTTTCCATAATAGACAAAGAGAAGACAGAAGAAAGGATAAAAGACGAGCAATCAAGAATCCTGCCTAGTTACTCCCTTGATCTTACTATCTCTTTAAAATTGCTTGAGGATATTACAAAGCTTTTTTCAAAGATAGAGGATATAAGGGAAAAGGGAGGAGGAGAGGGAGAGGAAAAAATAGGAAAGCTCCTTCCTTCTCTTTCATCACAAGAGATAAAACTTATTGCATCGGCTGATAAGAATGTATTTATTGAGATAGAAGAACTGACAAAGAATATGATGAATATCTGCCTTGAAAAGGGCATTCTTCCAGATGGTGTAATAGAGAAAAAAATAGAAATTATAAGGAAAAAGGGGGAAGAAACAATTACTTTAGTGGAAAATCTCCTTACAGAAAGCAAGATAAAAAGCTCTAGTTTGAAGGAGCTAAAAATTCTTCCCAGAGAGCCTATAAATATTGATTCTCTATCTTGGAAAATAGCATCATCTTACATTGTTCCAAACCTCTATTTTGACAAAGATGCAACAAAAAAAAGGATGGATGAAAAGAAAGAGATAGAGCCGATAAGGGTCTTTGTGAAAAAGGGTGATGTAATAGCCTCTGAAGGAGAGGCGATAGATGCACTAACTGAGGCAAAATTTAAGGCTATTGCCCAAATTTCAAAGGGCATAAGTAAAGAAAGCCTTTATAGATTTATGGTAATCTTTATCTTGTCCATTTTCTTCATCATTGCTTTTATTCTTAAATATCAAAAAGGTCTAGAGGAAGAGAAAATTTTAGCCATTTCTTTTGTTTCTCTTTTTATAATTGCCTTTGCAAAATGCCTTGCAATATGGATGCCAGATTTTTGGATGTATCTTCCATTTTGCTCTTTTTCTATTCTTTTAGCATTGTTATCTTCATCCCTTCTTTCCCTATTTTTTACATTTATTTTAAGCATTCTTATTTCTTTTGTGTTTGGATTAAAGCTTAATGTTCTCTTATTCTTCTTAAGCTGTGGGATTTTTTCTATATTCCTCCTTCCCTTAGCAAGAAAAAGGGCTTTTCTTATTAAGGTTTGTTTAGGTATTTTTCTATGTAATATCTTATTAGCCCTATTTCTTTTAGAAGAGCCGTTAAGGGCAAAGCTTGCCTTTTCTTTTCTTAATGCAATTATTGTCTATTTTGTAACCCTTGGAGCCCTTTATGTGTTAGAGCTTTTCTTTTCTACAAATTTTAAACTCCTTGAGCTTTCTGACCTTAATATTCCACTTTTAAGAGACCTATTTCTGGAAGCACCTGGAACATATCACCATTCACTTATTACAGGAACCTTGGCAGAGGATGCGGCATTATGTATTGGTGCAAATTCTATCCTTGCAAGGACAGGAAGCTACTATCACGATATTGGAAAGATTTTCAATCCCGAATACTTTCCCGAAAATCAGAAGGAGAAAAAGGAAATTCCATCCCCTGCTATTTTGAAATCCCATATTGAAAGGGGCGTAAGTATTGCAAAGATAAAGCATCTTCCCTCTGAAATTATAGATATAATTCAATCCTCTCATGGAACATCAAAGATTGGCGATGAAAGATACCCTGGACCTTTACCAAATACAAAGGAATCTGCCATTGTTATGCTTGCCTCCTCTATTGAGGAAAAAATAAGGGCTTTTGAAAAGCCATCACCCGAGGCAATAAGAGAAATTGTGAAAGAGGTAATAAATGAAAAAATGTTCTCTTTAGAGCTTTGTGAAGCACCCCTTACAATTAAGGAGATTAAAAAAATAGAGGAAAGCTTTATAAATATCCTTACTACCCTATTTCATGCAAAGGATGTTAATGATGAAACAAAGGCTATTGGTTGATGTAGCTAATCGACAAAAAATGAGGCTTCCAGTTAGGCGGATAAAGGCTATGGCAAAGGAGGTTTTTGAGAAAGAGGGAAAGGAAGGGGAAATAAGCATTGCTTTTGTAAATGATAATGAGATGAGGGATTTAAACAAGAGGTTTAAAGGAAAAGATAGACCAACCGATGTTCTAGCCTTTCTATTAAATCCTAAATCCCAAATCCTAAATCCTAAATTCTTATTTGGTGAGGTTATCATTTCAACAGAGAGAGCAAAGAGGCAGGCAAGAGAATATGGAATTTCTTTTATTGAGGAAATTATTACCCTCCTTATTCATGGCTTGCTTCACCTTTTAGGCTATAAGCATTCAAAAATGATGAAGCAAAAAGAGGAATTTTATTTTAAGAAATGCCAAAGCTTGGTGTAAATGTAGACCATATTGCAACCCTCAGGGAGGCAAGGAAAGGCTTTGAGCCAGATCCTGTATCTGCTGCAATATTAGCAGAATTGGCAGGTGCGGATGGAATTGTTGTCCATCTCAGGGAGGATAGGAGGCATATTCAGGAGAGGGATTGCAGGATTTTAAGGGAGATTGTAAGGGGAAAGCTTAATCTTGAAATGGCAGCAACCGATGAAATGGTAAAGTTTGCAAAGAGCTTAAGACCAGATCAGACAACCCTTGTTCCTGAGAGAAGACAGGAGCTTACCACAGAGGGAGGCCTTGATGTTGTTTCGGGAGCTGATTTTATAAAGCCTTTGATTTCTATTCTTAAGGAGAGTGGAATAAGTGTATCCCTCTTTGTTGATCCTGAGGTTGACCAGATAAAGGCAGCTAATAAATGCAAGGCAGATGGTATAGAAATTCATACAGGGATGTATGCAAATGCAAAAAGTCAAGATGAAATAGAGGATGAGCTTGAGAGGATAAGAATTTCTGCAGAGCTTTCTAAAAAGCTAAGTCTTTCTGTCTATGCAGGTCATGGCTTAAATTACCAAAATGTTACAAGGATTGCCAAAATTTCCCAAATAGAAGAGCTCAATATTGGCCATTCAATTATTGCTAAAGCATCCCTGGTTGGCATTCAAGAGGCAGTAAGGTCTATGCTTAAGCTTATCAATTAAGTGATATTTTTCTTCCTCCTCCTTTCTTTACCCATCTTTTCCGAAGAGCTTCTTATTGAAGGAGATAGGATTGAATATAGGGATGGTTTAATTTCTTCTTCCTCAAAGACAACCCTTATTTTTAAGGATATAAAAATGACCTCAGATGCTATTGAAATAAAGGATGATGAAATTTTATGTTCCTCTTGTTACCTCTCTACAGAAAACCTTCAATTCTTTGGGAAAAAAATAAAGAAAGAGAAGAATAGAATAACCATAGAAAATGGTTGGTTTAGCACCTGCCCTAATAAAAAACCCCATTATCAGCTTTTTTCAAAAAATATTGTTATAGGTCCAAAGATTGTAAAGGCATCCAATATTATTTTAAAGATAGGGAATTTTCCTATTTTCTATATCCCATTCTATTCATATCCGTTGAAAGCTAAAGATTCTCCCTGGAGCATTGGCATTGGAAGGGCTGATTCTCTTGGTTTTTTTGTAAAGACAAGGTATAATTATTCTTTAAAAGAAAAACAAATAGGATTTCTCCTTGATTATTATCAAAAAAAAGGGGCTGGATTTGGGATAGAGAGCCAATCATTTCTTGGTTATTCCAATAAAGAAAAGTATCTTTTGGATTCCTTTTATAAAAAAAAAGATGGATGCATAAGAATAGAAAAATCCTCTGATCGCCTTGTATCCTACGATTATCTTAAGGGTGATATAAAAGACAAGACAAAGAGCTATTTTATGTTAGAGAAAAGGGGCTCTTCTTCTTTAGGAAGGATTGTTTTTGAGGAAGATGATTATTTCTTTAAAAAAACAAAATATATTCCAAAAGGAAATGTCTTCTTTAGAGGAACGAACATTAAAGGAGTTGTAGCAAGCCTTGATATTTCTGGAGAGAATGTTAAAGAAGATACCTATACCCAAAATTTTACCATAAATCCAATCCTTTCAAAGCAAATTAAAATAGGAAATATACCGTTTCTTCAAACCTTTGATTTCAAAGTAAAAGATGGGGGTAGCTATTCTCTCTCATCCCTTTCCAATATAAGGCTCATCTCTACTAAAGATATAAAGCTTGATTTTGGATACCTAAAAGAAAGAAGCGATAAGATTCTCTTTCTTCAAGAAGGCTATTTTTCTAATGCAATGGGAAGCATTGAGGGAGAATTTTTGCTAAAAGATAAAGAATTTGATAATGTAATGTTTCTATTTTCTACAAAAAAGGGGAGATTTTCCTTTATCTTTGACGGAAGGTATAAGAATGATAGGGTTAATGCCTCTTTAAATATGGGGTTTCAAGAGGAAAAATACGGTATAGAGCTATTTTGGTTAATAAAGGAAAAGAAAGAAGATGTTATATCCTCATCTATTTTTTTAAGAAAAAGCGAAGATTTTTCATTTAAGCTTACCGGATATAATGGTGGAGAGGATTATGTTGAGCTTCTTATAATGAAAGCCCTTCATTGTATTAACCTAGATTTTAAAATAAACACAAAGGGAGATTTTGGGCTAAATTTAAATTTAAGATGATAAGCTATTTAGAAAAGGCAATAAAGATTACCATTGCAAGCTCTTTGATTATCGTCTCCCTATATTTTGACAAAAACATTGTTGGGATATATGATATAAGCAAAGCAACATGCCTTTGGATTCTTGCCTTTATCATCCTTGGGTTATGGTTCTCTCTTATTGTTTTAAAAGGAAAATGTGAATTCTTTAAAAATCCCCTTAATCTTCCAATCCTTCTTTGGCTCCTGGTTAATATCACCTCAACCATCACATCAGATGCTCCAATAATTAGCCTATTTGGCTTCTACAAAAGCTATGAAGGGCTTCTTACACAGATAAGCTACATTATCATTGCTTTGGCCGTTATCCATCTTTGCGATATTTCCTATTT
>JBFMED010000219.1:0-3340 GCA_040753475.1 bacterium | reverse complement strand
AACAGTCAAGGTATGTGTCTTAAGCTTTGGAAGGTTTATTATAAAATTAGCTTCCAAAGCTGGCTTTATTATATCAAAATAGCCAATTCTTTCTGAGGTTGTATCGTAATTAAGCTCTGCTTCTATTCCCTCCATCCCACAGGTATCATAGGTTCTCTTTAAAGACCATTTTGTATAGGAAATCCCCATTCCAGGGCTATCGGCAATAATGGGGTTTGCTCCTTTTTCTTTAACTATCTTTGCAATTGCCTTTACAATGGAGGGATGTGTGGTTATCATTCTTTCTGGTTTATAGAATCCAAGCAGATTTGGCTTAAGGAGAACATTATCTCCACTTTGGACAAATTGCGAAATTCCACCAATTTTTTCAAAGCCTTCCCTTATCTTTTCCTCTGCACTATCATAGGATTTTGCAGAAAGAAGGCAAACCCTCATTTAATTTCAAGGCTTACATCCAATGCCTTTGCACTATGGGTGAGGGCTCCTATGGATATAATGTCTGGATTAAGCCTGGCTATATCCTCTATATTTGATAAATTTATGCCACCTGAGACCTCTATCTTTATGTTTTTATCCTTTTTTCGTATCAGAGAAATTGCCTCTTTCATCTTTAAAATATCAAAATTATCAAGCATAATAATATCAGCACCTTGTGAGATTGCCTCCCTTACTTGCTCTAAATTTTCTGTCTCTACCTCTATCTTTTTCTTTGGATATTTCTTTTTTACCAAAAGAATTGCCTCTTTTATTCCACCGGCAATTTTTATATGATTATCTTTAATAAGAATCTCATCAAATAGACCAAATCTATGGTTATATCCACCACCTATTCTTACAGCATATTTCTCTATTCTTCTAAAGCACGGGGTTGTTTTTCTTGTGTCATATATTTTATAAGGAGATGCCTTTTGGACAAATTTTGAGGTAAGGGTTGCGATCCCAGATAGGCTTCCTAGAAAATTTAGGGCTGTTCTTTCACAGGAAAGGATGGATTCTCCACATCCGGTAAGTTCAAGGATAATTGAATCGGGTTTTACAATCTCTCCATCTTCAATTATTCGTTTTATCTTAATTTTAGAATCTACCTCCAAAAAGCACTTATTAGCAATATCAATTCCAGCTACAATCCCCTCTTCCTTTGCTATAATTTGGGCTGAAATAAAAGAACAAAGGGCAATTGCAGAGGATGTAAGATCTCTTTCTCCTATATCCTCCTTAAGTGCCATTTTTATAAGGACTTTATCGCTTTCTGTTAGTTTATACATTTTAAAAATCCTAAATCATAAAATAGGATATTCTCCAGAAAAACAAGCTGTGCAATAATTATCTGGGTTTTGGACGCAAGAGAGCATTCCATCCAAAGAAATATACCTTACAGAATCCGCATCCATAAATTCCTCTATCTCCTTTAATTCTTTATTGTTTGCAATAAGCTCTTCCTTCTTTGGTGTATCTATACCATAGAAACAAGGATATTTTATGGGAGGCGATGAAATTCTAAGATGAACCTCAATTGCACCAGCATTTCTTATCATTTTTATTATCCTTTTACAGGTTGTTCCTCTGACAATTGAATCATCAACCACAACAACCCTTTTTCCTTGCAATACCTCAGGGACAGGGTTAAGCTTTATCTCAACACCTGCTTTTCTTATCTTTTGCTTTGGATAGATGAATGTCCTGCCAATGTAATGGTTTTGGATGAGGGCAGATTCAAATGGAATCTTTGCGCTCTCTGAATAACCAAGGCCGGCAACTGTTCCTGAATCTGGAACAGAGATAACAATATCTGCTTTAACCCCTGCTTCTTTTGCCAGTTGCCTTCCAAGCCTTTTCCTTACACTATAAGGCTTTTCCCCAAAAATAAGGCTATCTGGACGGGAGAAATAGATATGCTCAAACACACAATATGCATTCCTTATTTTATAAGGAAGCTCATAATCACCTATTTTATATTGCATTCCATCAATAGCAATCTGGGAAGAGATTTTAACAAAATTAAAGGATTTTAGCCCATTTTTATCTATTACAACAATCTCACCAGGCTCTACATCCCTTATGTATTCTGCTTCAACAAGAGAAAAGGCACAGGTCTCGGATGAGATAAAAAAGGCATCCTTTTTTCTTCCAATAGATAGGGGTCTAAAGCCAAATGGATCCCTTGCAGCAACAAGTTTATCCTTCAAAATGAAAAGGAGGGAATACGCACCTTTTATTAAGGAGAGGGAATAAACCAAAGCAGGGAGAAAATTCTTTTGTTTAGCCCTTGCTATCCTATGGAGAATTACCTCAGAGTCTGATGTTGTCTGAAATATTGCTCCCTCCCTTTCAAGCCTTCCCCTTAAATGGCCGCTATTTACTATATTCCCATTATGAGCAAGGCCAATCTGTAAGCCTCCATTGTATGTGATTAGAAATGGTTGTGCTTCCTCTATCCTTGAAAGCCCAGTAGTTGAATACCTTATGTGTCCAATTGCTTTATCTCCAGTAAGCTTATTTAAATCATTTTTATCAACCGAAGAAACAAGACCCATTTGGCGATGAAGATAGAGGGAATTGCCATCAGATGATACAATTCCACAAGATTCCTGACCCCTATGTTGGAGGGCAAATAGCCCTAAGTATGTAGAAAAAGCCGCATCTTGCAAACCAAAAGCCCCAAATATGCCACAATCAGACATAGCTTTATTTTATCTACTTAACCATTATTTAGCAAGGTTTTTATAGAATTTAAGATTCGTATGTGTTTAGCTAGGTGAGAATAAGATGGGAAATAGGCACAAAGGCACAGAGGCACAGAGGCACAGAGTTTATTTGTTACTTGCTTTCTTTGTGCCTTTGTCCCTTTGTTCCTTTGTGCCTAGCTATAGGGTAGCTAAACACGTACTAAGATTCAAGATAAAATAAACACATAATACCTTGACCAATCTATCTTAAGAAGCGTAAGATATTAAAATGAGGCTTAAGGAAATTGTCAAAATTCTTAAAGGTAAGCTTATTGGTGAAGATATAGAGATACAGGATGTAAGCTCTATTGAGGATGCAGAAAAAGGGGATATTACCTTTAGCCTTAATGGAGGTAAGGTAAAAGATACAAAAGCCTCTGCCATTATTCTAAAGGAAAAAAGGGAAGGAATATCCATCCCGGTTATCTTGGTTGATAATCCAAAGCTTGCCTTCTCTAAATTGCTCTCTATTTTTTCATCAATTAAACACCCTTGTGGAATAAGCAAAAGGGCAAGCATTTCAGAAAATGCTAAAATGGGAGATAATGTAGCCATTTCCGATTTTGTTGTTGTCGAAGATGGAGCAAAGATAGGTGATTCTGCAATTATCTACC
>JBFMED010000218.1:0-3311 GCA_040753475.1 bacterium | reverse complement strand
ATTAACACCATTGACATTGAAGAATACCTTTATGGGCTCATTAAGATGGAGATAGACCCAAAATGGCCTTTTGAGACAGTAAAGGCACAGGCTGTTATTGCCAGGACATTTGTCTATAGAAACCTTGGAAAGCATAGAAAAGAGGGATTTGACCTTTGTGATGATGTGCATTGCCAGGTCTATGCAGGAATAAATGCCGAGAATGAATTAGCCATAAAGGCGGTAGATGAGACAAAGGGAGAACACCTTTATTATGGAGATAGCCTTGCCTATGCCTATTACCATTCAGTGTGTGGTGGAAGGACAGGAAATTCTGCCTATACCTGGGAGGGAAGAAAATATATCCCCTATCTTTCGGGTGTGGTCTGCCCGTATTGCACAAAGGCACCACATTACCATTGGAAGGCAAGGATTAAATCAAGTGAAATAGAAAAAAGGCTTAATCTTGGAAAGATTTATTCAATAAGCAAATACCCCGAGAATGGAAGGTGTGAGAAGATGATAATAAAGCATTCAAGGGGAAATTGCCAAATGCTAGGTTCTAAATTTAGAAAGGCAATGGGAGAAAATCTTATAAGAAGCACATTCTTTAATATAGAGCAAACAAAAGATTCTTTTGTCTTTACCGGAAAAGGATATGGACATGGTGTAGGCCTATGCCAATGGGGAGCAAAGGAAATGGGAAAACTTGGTTTTACATGCCCTGAAATCCTTTCCTTCTATTTCCCAGGTTGTGAGATAAAAAGGGTTTCTGAGGAATAAGCTTTTTAAGAAATTTTGAATTCTAAATTTTGTATTTTAAATTATAATTCAAAATTCAACATTCAAAATTCATAATCTCCTTAAGAGCCAATATAATTTCTTTCTCATCCATTCTCTCAGCTAACCTTACCCTTCCTATTCTTTCGGGGATAACAAGCCTTATTTTTCCTGTGAATTTTTTGTCGTGCAATAGGGGAGACATTATTTTATCAATATCGCAAGGTTTTATCTTAACAGGTAACCCTATTCTTAAAAGGAGGTTTTTTATCCTTATCCCCTCTTTTTCCTTTAAAAATCCAAGCTTTACAGCAAGGCGATTTATTGCCACCATTCCAATGGATATAGCATCTCCATGCCTTTTAACAAGACCTCCTCCTGCCTCAAGGGAATGGCCAATTGTATGACCATAATTCAAAATTGCCCTTATTCCCTTCTTGTCAAATTCATCTTGTTGGACAACCCTTGCCTTTATTTTATAGCACATTGAGACAATGTATTCAATATAAGGGCTTTTTAAGGATAGGATTTCATCTACATTTTTCTCAATGTATCTAAAGAATCTTGGGTTTTTGATTACCCCATATTTTACAACCTCTGCCATACTTCCTATAATTTCTTCCCTAGGAAGGGTTTTAAGCAAGGAAAGGTCAGATATGACAAGGCTTGGTTGATGGAATGAACCAATGATATTCTTTATTCCCATAAAATTTACGCCTGTTTTTCCACCTATCCCTGAATCAACATTTGCCAAGAGGGTGGTTGGAATATTTATGTAATCTATCCCCCTTTTGTAAATAGCGGCAACAAATCCTCCCACATCACCCACAATTCCACCGCCAAGGTTTGCGATAAAGAGCCTTTTTCTTCCACTATCAAATGAAATAATCTCTTTTAGAATATTTTTTAAAGAGAAAAATGATTTATGCCTTTCTCCCTCTCCAATCAAAGCCTCTTTTACAGAAATTCCATTTTTCTTAAGGGATTCTTTTAATCTTTCACCATATAAAGAGAAAATCTTTGGCTGGCTAATTATAAAGCAAGAATTACCAAGCTCTTTTGCATAATCTCCTGTTTTGTCTAATAAATCAAAGCCAATAAAAATAGGATAGCTTTTCTTTCCAAGTTTAACTTGAATTATTTGATGGGTCGGGGAGTTTTTAATAATATCCCGACCCATCATTATGTTAATGAGATCCTTCAGCCCTTCGGGCTTTAAGGATGAGCAGTCGGAAAAAACTCCCCGAGTGCTCAATTATTTCCCTAACCCCTCTCTTTTCTCTTCTCTCTTCTTTATTCATCCCCAAAGGAAACGCCTAAATCCCTTGCTGTTTGGATGACATCGGAATCCTGCGAGACAAGGTTCATTTTACCGACAGCCTCATCAAGGGAAACAGAGGTAACCGTGGGTGGTCTTAAGGCAACCATCCTTCCAAATTCTTTTCTTTGAATAAGCCTTATGCTATGGGCACCAAATCTTGTGGCAATGAGCCGGTCAAATGTGGTTGGTGTTCCTCCCCTTTGCAGATGCCCTAGTACCAAAGCCCTTGTCTCCTTTCCTGTTCTTTCCCTTATCTCTCTTGCCAAATGCTCTGCAATACCACCCAAAATAGGCTCCTGCCTTCCTTTATCTTTGCATTCCTTTGTAAAGAGACCTCCAGCCTCTGGTTTTGCTCCCTCTGCGGCTACTACTATACAAAATCCCTTTCCTCCCCTATATCTTTCCTTTACCTTCTTGCATATAGAATCTATGTTAAATGGAATCTCTGGGATTAAAATAATGTCAGCACCTCCAGAAACCCCTGAGTTTAAGGCAATCCACCCGGCATATCTTCCCATTGTCTCTACAACCATTGTCCTTTGATGGCTCTCTGCGGTTGAATGAAGCCTGTCTAAAGCCTCGGTTACGATTGAAACAGCTGTATCAAATCCAAATGTAATTACCGTGCCAGATAGGTCATTGTCTATTGTTTTAGGAACGCCAACAATGGGAAGACCCTTTTTATAAAGGGAATTTGCGATGGAAAGGGTTCCATCGCCGCCGATCATAATCAGGGCATCAAGCTTAAGCTTTTTAAACCCAGCTACAACATCATCAGAAACATCCTTTATAATGGTTTTTCCCTTCTCCTTTACCTCCATCTTGAATGGATTTCCCCTGTTTGTTGTGCCCAGGATTGTTCCACCAATGCTTAATATTCCCGCAATATCCCTTTGGGTAAGCCGTTTTGATTTTCTTGTATCAAGCAGCCCTTCCAAGCCCTTTTCAATGCCAATAATCTCCCAGCCTAAATTTAGCCCTGCCTTAACTACAGCCCTGATAACCGCATTAAGACCAGGGCAATCACCACCACCTGTAGATACACCGATTTTCATATTATCATCCCCTCTGATTTTCTATATGCAATTTTTGCATTCTTAAGGTCATTATCTGCCTTTTTGAACCACACAGAAGCTAAATCTAACCTTTCATCCATATAATATTCTTCCTTTAGTTAATACCTTATGAATAAAAGAGCCTTTTATGTCTTTATATTTTATTACCTCTTGTG
>JBFMED010000217.1:3175-6833 GCA_040753475.1 bacterium | reverse complement strand
TAAATTGCTTTTTTAGAGGCAAATTAAAGATTTTCACTTCCTTACCATTCTTTTCCACTATCCTATTATGATGAAAACGACCGATGAATTTAGCCGACATTGAATTTATCCGTTCATAATTCTTCTTATTTATCTCCATAGTTTATTGCAATTTCATAGAATGCTTGTTTTGCCTTTTCCCAGTCTTATCTTGAAATAAGCCCTTTTAGATCGCTCTTCTTGATATGGACAAGCCTTAGACCAAGCATATCTACCCCTGCTTGGGCTTGCTCTAACACAATGTATCCCACCAATGGTTCATAAATTCCATCTGCCGGATGCATTTCAAGAAACAAGACCTCGCCATAAACAGGCTCAAAACCTTCTATACAAATCTCAACCGGCCCACAGACTGGCGCCCTTACTAAATCTTGGGTTGCTGTCTCACAATCAATTTCCCTAATTACATTGAGCTTTCCCAGCCGCTTTTGCCAAGCCATTGGCAGAACCATATAGGCTGCTCCTGTATCAACCAAAGCATCACATTCAATACCCTTTTGAGGATCAAGTAGATTTGAGATTCTAACATTCGCAACAATTCTTCCCATTTTAAAAATTATACCACCCTCCCTTGCCTAAAATCAAACCTTTTATTTGAACCCGCTGATTTAAGCTTTACCAATCTCATAGAATGCCTCCTTTCTAAAACCCTTTTCTTTACATACGAAAAAGATAACATAGATGAAATAAGGGGTAGCCCTCCAATAGCACCGCCAAATAGATTGGGAAGCTTATTGCCAAACCTCCTTCCTGTCCAACAACCCCTTGACAATGAGGAAGCAAAAAGCCTCTTTGCCCAATAATGGTTTGTTATAACAAAATTCTCGGCAACAAAGGTAGCGATTGTCCTCATTACGGCAAATTGGGCACCCCGACAGCCAAAGGTATGCTCACAGGCATCGCCACCAAAGAAATTGGCTACCTCAGCTAAAAATTTCTTAACCGGAGGCTTTGCGCATAAGGATGACCTTCCCTCAAGGCAGTCAAAGCAGGTGATATAGCCAACGCTTGAGAATTTAGGCAATTCCTTTCTTACCTCCGGAGGAATTACCCACCCCGCATTAGGGAATTGATAATAATCTTATCTTGATATGGGTTATCTATGTTCATTTAATTGCCTCCTTAGAAAGGGCTACAACCAGCTCATTCTGTCTAAAGCCTCCCATTATCCTTGCCCCATTACAAAGAAGGGAGAGGGTTGGTTTTTTCTGTAAATAACAACCAGCAACCGCCTCGCCACAAATTATATTACAAAATTCCTCATAATCAATCAATTCTTTGATTTTTGGGTTTTCTCCACATACTGGGCAATTGGGGTCTTTTTTTATCTTTAATTCCTTAAAATTTGTTTCTAGCCCCTTTACCAATAATAGCCTTCCGATAAGAGAGCTTCCCAGGCCAAGGATAATCTTTATTGCCTCAAGGGCTTGGATAAGCCCAAGGATGCCAGGGAGAACCCCCAATACCCCTGCCTCCTGGCAGGTCTGTGAATAAGTCTTTATGGTTTATCTGGGCACCTACTATTCCCATTTCCAATTCATAAGAGAGAACCTGCTTTTTTATCTCATTTGTATCCAGAATTCTAAGGCTTAATTCAACTTCGGGATAGCTTTTCTTGAATGAGCTAAGTAGATGGGGCATTATGTTCTCACCTATGGTTACACCTGTGCCAATAATGAGCTTTCCCCTTATCTTTTTTCCTGTAGATTCATTAAGCTCTTCCTTGAGGTCGTCTATCCTACTAAACAGAAGGTTCTAATTTGTCCTAGCTCCAAGGTAATTTTTTGAAATTATAAAAATGAATGATAAGAAAGTCAATTTCCCATTTCCGGCCTAGCCCTTTTCTATAAAACCCAGGATCCCTTCCTCCCAATTAAATGAAAAGCAATGAAGGTGGGTATAGGACGCCAATACATTTTTATATATAACCCCATCCCTTTTGCCATTTATTCCCTCTCCACGTATAACATCATATCCAAAATCCACATCCTTGATATTTTTTATGGAAGAATAATGAAACTCATGACCCTTAATGTATTTTTCTTTAAACCATCTATTCTTTTCTCTTGTTTTTAATAGAACATATCCATGACCTATTGGCTTTTTATTTATCTCAAGCTCTCCCTTTATAACCTTAATCATTACAAGGTATATCAACCCTCCACACTCTGCATATACAGGTAGCCCATCTTTAATTAAGGAGCAAATGTTATCTGCCATACTTCTATTTTCTTTCAATTCATCCATAAACAGCTCGGGAAAACCTCCGCCAAGGTATAAGGCATCACAAGGAGGAGGTTTTTTATCTGAGATTGGGCTGAAGAATACAAGCTCACAACCATTATCTTGTAATGCCTCCAGGTTATCGGGGTAATAAAAGCAGAAAGCCTTGTCTTTTGCGACACCAATTTTAATCTTCGGGATTCGGGGTTCGGGATTCGGGGTTCGGGATTCAAAGGTTGGAAGTTGAAGGTTGGTTTTTTTGCCAATTTCAATAATTTTATCTACATCTACATAATCATTTATAATTTCAGAGATCTTCTTGATTACCTCATCATACCCAGAATCCACGGGAACAAGCCCGTGAATCCTCTCCTTTATTTTAATCTCATCATTTCTTGGAATACACCCCAAAACCTCTATATTGCAATAATTCTTAAGGGAAGATACAAGCTTTTCCTTATGCCTTTTGCTTCCAATCTTGTTTAGAATAACCCCAGCAATCTCTACATCATCAAACCCTTGATAACCCAAAATAAGTGGTGCGATACCTCTGTTCATCCTGCTTGCATCTATTACAAGAACAACGGGTGCTTTTAAGAGCTTTGAAAGGGCTGATGTGCTATCTTTGCCTTCAATATCCATACTATCATATAGCCCCATATTTCCCTCAATAATAGCAAGATCAGAATCTTGGGTTCTTTTGATAAAGGAATCTATTATGGTTTCTTCTTTCATCATAAAGAGGTCAAGGTTATAGCAGGGTTTTCCTGAGGCAGAGGAAAGCCACATTGGGTCAATAAAATCAGGTCCTTTCTTGAATGTCTGAACACTCATACCCCTCTCACTTAAAAGATAAGAGAGCCCTATTGCTAATGTGGTCTTTCCCGAGCTCCTATGGCAGGCAGAAATTATCATTATACCGATTTGGTATATCTTGTCTTTTCTTCAATAATTTTGTCAACATTTAATATTGAAATGTGTAGTTACAATAGTGGAAATTCTAACGGAGTTTTCTATTCTCTATATCTTTAGGTTTTTCTCTGTTTCTCTTACGGTAAATTACCTGAACGCTTACCAAGTATCCTCTTTGCCCAATATCTATCAGGAGCAAAGAGGGAATCTAACGACTAAGCTAAGCTGTCCGAACGATAGCCGTGGTCAGGTGCAGCGACTTGTTAGGCTACTTCAGCCCCAAATATTTTCTTATATGTTTTGCTAAATCGTTGTCAATCTCCGTATGCCTTGGAACAGGTTGTTTCTTACCAGTAGGAGGTATGCATCCTTAATGTTTTCTTCCAATTCCTCAAGAGTTTCCCCCTGCGTCATTATTTCTGGATGTTCAAGAAGTTTTCCAAGCCAAAATTTTTCTCCTTTCCAGTAAACCATAGTCATTTTT
>JBFMED010000217.1:0-3075 GCA_040753475.1 bacterium | reverse complement strand
GAGGTATGCATCCTTAATGTTTTCTTCCAATTCCTCAAGAGTTTCCCCCTGCGTCATTATTTCTGGATGTTCAAGAAGTTTTCCAAGCCAAAATTTTTCTCCTTTCCAGTAAACCATAGTCATTTTTGCCTTCATTGTTATTCCTCCTACAAATGCTATTTATAGTTAATTACATAAATCTTTACACAAACTATAATATCCTATCATAAACTTATAGTTAATTCCACAACGCTTTATAAAATTATGAATTTTGAATGTTGAATTTTGAATTATCGGTTTAAAATTTATTAAAACAGATAAACACACACTATCTATTTTTGCACTAAGTGATGGAAGATACTATAATTCATGGAGCCTAACGATAAAGCTCAACCGGCGGAGCGTAAGCGAGGTCGGCTGCAGCGATTGGTTAGGTGATTTTATACTATGCGTAAACGAGACGGCGACCTTTCGGTTCTGGTATAAAATCATTAAATTCCTTTGCCGTTTTTATCCAAAGTTGAATTGCATCTCTAACATTTTTTACTGCCGATTCATAGTTTTCTCCGTGCGCCATACATCCAGGAAGCTCTGGAACTTCTGCTATATAAGCATTATCTTCCTCACTCCAATATATTATTATCTCGTATCTATCTCTCAATCCCCACACTTTTACTGTATTTTCTTTAATGCCTCTTTAGCTGCTTTTCTCACATCAAAAACTGCTATCGCTCTTTGCAACTTCTTTTAATAATGGCTTAACAGCTTTCGGGTCTCCTATCTCACCTAAGGCTTCTATGGCTGCTGTTGCAGGCCAGACAACCTCAGGCCCAAATAGTTCTCGTTCTGGGCTTGTTTAGAGCCTAACCTAGATTATACTGCCTATTGGCAGTTTTATATTACTGCATTATAAGTTAGACTATTTATAGAGTAGCATAAATAAAATATCCTGTCAACGAAAAATTTTAATACAAAATTAGAAAATACTGAAAAAGTATGTGTTTATCTCTTTCATAATGGCTGAAAAAGGGTTTAAGGATTCTAGGATAAGATACAGGATGCAGGGTACAGGATATAAAGCTTTATTGTTTCTTAAACATTTATGAAGGATACTATAATTTTACCTTATCCAAAAGCTTAATAAGGGGAATTTTTAATTCTTTTGCCTTTTTCTTTAGGTCTTCATATTCAGGAATAATCCTTTCTTTTCCATTAAAAATTATTTTTTTTGCAGAAATTTCTCCATATTCTGTCTTTATTTTTTCTTCTTTTCTTTGCAAAACCACCCTCTCAACCAATGTTTTCCTTATTCCAATTGAAGGTGTCTCAGAAAAGATTATATTTATAATCTTATCCTCTCTTTGTTTTTCAACAAGAGAGGAGAGCTTAACAGCTGGTCTTGTCTTTTTCATCTGAATGGGTGTAAGCCAGGCATCCAAAGCACCTTCATTCAATAGCCTTTCTATAACATATTCAAAAATCTGGGGAGAAATATCATCAATGTTTGTTTCAATAAGAATAATTTCATCTTTTTCTGTTTTCTCTCCAACAATCATCCTTAAAAAATCACCTTTGGGAAGCTTATAGCTTCCAAATCCAATGCCAACTCCTTTAAGCTCCATCTCTGGAAGGTAGCCATATCCATCTGCCAATGTAGAGACAATTGCTGAACCGGTCGGTGTGGTAAGCTCATAATCCTCTCTTGTTGAGCTTACCCCAAATCCAGAAAGGAGATAAAGGGTTGCTGGACTAGGCTTTCCAAGGTTAATATAAGATGTCCAAAGCCTTTCTATGCCAAGAAGATGAAATCCTGATATGCAAGATGTAACATCAATAACAGTATCAAGTGAACCTAGTTCATGGAGATGGAGGTTTTTCTCATGATGAACAGCCATTTCTGCCTCAAATATCCGTTTTAAAACCCTATTTACTTTATCCTTAATTTCATCGGAAAGGCTACTCTCTTTAATAAGAGAAAGCATTTCATTAGGGGTTAGTTTTTTATCTGTCTTTACACTTATCTTTGTTCCACTTATATCGCCACATCTTTTTCTTCTCTTTGATATGGAAAACCCTTTCTCGGAAAGCTTGTTAAGATAGGAAAGGAGCATCTCAAAAGAAAGACCATAATCAACCAGGCATCCTATGAGCATATCACCCGAGACACCAAGCGAACAATCAAGGTAAGCTATCTTCAAAACTCAAAACTATCCCCAAGATACACCCTCCTTGCCTCTTTATTATTTACGAGATCAGAAGATGAGCCTTCAAGCAAAATTTTTCCCTCAAAGATTATATAAGCCCTATCGGTTATCTTCAGGGTCTCCCTGACATTATGGTCGGTTATCAATATGCCAAAACCCTTGTTTTTCAGGTTTTTTATTATCTCCTGAATCTCAGAGACCCTGATTGGGTCAACGCCAAGGAACGGTTCATCAAGGAGGATAAATTTTGGATGAAGGGATAATACCCTTGCAATCTCAAGCCTCCTCCTTTCTCCTCCAGAGAGCGTCCCTGCCTTTTGATTAGAAAGGGGGAATAAGCCAAGAAAAGAGAGCAAAGAAAAGACCTCTTTCTCCCTTAAAACTCTATCCTTTTCTATAAACTCAAGGACAATGGTTAAATTCTCCCTTGTGGTAAGGCTTTCAAATATGGATGGCTCCTGGGGAAGATAGCCAATCCCTCTCCTTACCCTTTTGTATATGGGAAGGCTTGATATATCAGAAGAATCAATGGTAATCTTTCCCTTGTCTGGCTCTATTAAGCCAAGTATTGAATAGAATGTCGTTGTCTTTCCGCTTCCATTTGGACCAAGCAAGCCAACTATCTCACCTTCTTCTACCTCAATACTTACATTATCTAGGGCACACTTTTCTCCAAAGTATTTTGTCAGGGACAATGCCTCTAATTTCACACCTTTATTTTACAATTTACAATTTAGAATTTACAATATTATTGTTATGTATGAGCCGGTTATAGGTCTTGAGGTTCACCTTCAGCTAAAGACAGAAAGCAAGCTATTCTGTGGCTGCTCAACAAAATTTGGTGCATCAGCTAATACACTAGTCTGTCCTGTGTGTCTTGGTCTTCCTGGAT
>JBFMED010000216.1:0-5817 GCA_040753475.1 bacterium | reverse complement strand
ATCGGAAGCATTTCTAGCCCATTCTTCTACATAGGGTAATTTAAGATGAAAGGAGGCGATTGCAAACAAGGATTTCTATTGTCTTTCCTATAGCTTACTATCTGTTGTTTATCAGCCGGGCAGATACGGTCAATAATCTCTCCAATCTTCATCTTATCAAGGATAGGCTTAAGAAGAACTAAGGAACCAATTAGCTTGGAAAAGAACTTAATTTTATCTGCTTAAAATAGTCTGCACATTCTTTATATTCGGTTTTTAAAGCAAAAACCTTGAGAATTTTTTTACTCTTATGTTAATCTATTATTAAATAATAGCGGAAAATGGGAATTTAAAATTATGCCAGCTCGTTCTGATATTCACAAAATCCTTTTAATAGGCTCTGGTCCAATTGTCATTGGTCAGGCTTGTGAATTTGATTATTCTGGAACACAAGCTTGTAAGGCATTAAGGGATGAGGGCTACAGCGTTGTCCTTGTCAATTCAAACCCTGCAACCATAATGACAGACCCAAACACAGCAGAAAGGGTCTATATTGAACCCTTAACCGTAGATTTTTTAGAGGAGATAATTAAAAAAGAGCGTCCAGATGCTTTATTGCCAACCATTGGTGGTCAAACCGGGCTTAATCTTTCATCCCTGCTTTATGAAGCTGGAATTTTAGAGAAATACAATGTGAGAATGATCGGAGCAAATTATGATGCTATCAAAAGGGCAGAGGATAGGCTGTATTTTAGAAGGGCAATGTCTGAAATTGGATTAGATATTCCAAAAGGATTTGTTGTAAAGAGCCTAAAGGAGGCAAGGAAGGCTATAAAAGATATTGGATTTCCCTGTGTCATAAGACCATCGTATACATTGGGTGGAATAGGTGGTGGAGTAGCAGGAACGCAAAGAAGATTTGAGGAAATGGTAAAGCAGGGGCTTCATGAGAGTATGATCGGTGAGGTCTTAATAGAGGAATCCCTGGAAGGATGGAAAGAGTATGAGCTTGAGGTAATGAGAGATCTAGCTGACAATGTCGTGATTATCTGCTCCATTGAAAATCTTGACCCAATGGGCGTTCATACCGGAGATTCAATAACCGTTGCTCCTATTCAGACATTAACCGATAAGGAATACCAGAAGATGCGCGATGCCTCAATTGCAGCGATAAGAAAGATAGGTGTTGAAACAGGTGGCTCAAATGTCCAATTTGCGGTTTGTCCAAAGAATGGAAGATTAGTAATCATTGAGATAAATCCAAGGGTTTCAAGGTCATCTGCTTTAGCTTCAAAGGCAACAGGCTTTCCTATTGCAAAGATTGCCGCAAAGCTTGCAATTGGCTTAACCCTTGATGAGATACCAAATGATATAACAAAGAAAACACCAGCATCATTTGAGCCAACCATAGACTATTGCGTGGTTAAGATTCCAAGGTTTGCATTTGAGAAATTCAAAGATGCAAATTGTATTCTTACAACATCAATGAAATCTGTGGGTGAGATTATGAGCATAGGAAGGACATTCAAGGAGGCATTACAAAAAGGGATAAGGAGCCTTGAGATGGATAGATATGGGCTTTATTTAGATGATTCTGATATAGGGCTTATTCCAGGTCTTTTTGCCCCTAATCAAGATAGGCTATTTTATATCTATAAGGCAATAAAAAGGGGAATAAAGATTAATGAAATTCATAAATGGACAGACATAGATCCCTGGTTTTTGAGAAACATAAGGGAGATTGTAAGGATGGAAGAGAAAATTGTAAAGGCTGAATTGCAAAGGCTAAATTGCAAATTGTTAAAAAAGGCGAAAGAATATGGCTTTTCTGACAAAGAGATAGGAAGGCTATTAGGAAAAGAGGAGAAAGAGATAAGAAACATGAGGAAATCTTTAGGGATTAAGCCTGTGTTTAAATCAGTGGATACCTGTGCAGCAGAATTTGAGGCAGAAACACCGTATTATTATTCAACCTACGATGAAGAAGACGAGGTTTCTGTATCAAATAGAAAAAAGGTTATTATTTTAGGCTCTGGTCCAAATAGGATAGGCCAGGGCATAGAGTTTGATTATTGTTGCTGCCATGGTGTATTTGCTTTAAGAGAGGAAGGATATGAAGCAATTATGATAAATTGCAACCCAGAGACTGTATCTACGGATTATGATACATCGGACAAATTATATTTTGAGCCAATGACTTATGAGGATGTAATGAATATCATAGAAAAGGAAAAGCCATTAGGTGTTATTCTCCAGCTTGGAGGCCAGACACCTCTAAAGCTTGCCATACCACTTGAAAATGCAGGGGTTAAAATATTAGGAACATCCGTTTCCTCAATTGATATTGCAGAGGATAGGGAGAAGTTTTCAGAGCTTATAAAATCCCTTTCTTTAAATCAACCACCAAATGGTTATGCCAAATCTATGGAAGAGGGATGTAATATCGCAAAAAAACTTGGTTTTCCTGTTCTTCTTCGTCCATCCTATGTTCTGGGTGGCAGGGCAATGGAGATAGCTTACGATGAGGATGATGTTAGGGAATATATGGAAAAGGCAATCAAGGTATCTTCTTCTCGGCCTATCCTTATTGATAAATTCCTTGAGGATGCAATAGAGGTTGATGTGGATGCCATATGTGATGGAAAAATTGTTGTAATTGGTGGTGTTATGGAGCATATTGAAAGGGCTGGGATACATTCAGGAGATTCTGCAATGGTTCTTCCTCCCCATACATTGAGCAAAGATATCATTGAGGAAATTAAAGAGCAGACAAAGAAAATTGCCCTTTCCCTCAATGTTATTGGGCTTATTAACATCCAATTTGCTGTAAAAGAAGGAGGAATTTATATTTTGGAGGTAAATCCAAGGGCATCAAGGACAATCCCATTTATCAGCAAGGCAATTGGTGTCTCTTTGGCAGGTCTTGCTGTAAAGGTTATGCTTGGAAAGAGTCTTAAAGAGCTTGGCTTTAGCTCTGAAATTATACCGCCATATTTTGCTGTGAAGGAATCTGTTTTTCCATTTACAAGGTTTTATGGCGTAGATTGTCTGCTTGGGCCTGAGATGAAATCAACCGGAGAGGTTATGGGAATTGCAAATAGCTTTCCATTGGCATATGCAAAGAGCCAAATTGCCGCAGGACAGGTTATGCCTAAAACAGGCAGGGTTTTTGTGAGTGTTCCAGATAGGGAAAAGCCAAATATATTAGGGGCTTCTCGGCTATTTTTAGAGCTAGGGTTTAGCCTTATTGCAACAAAAAATACAGGCGATTTCCTGGAAAAAAATGGCATTTTTGTAGAAAAAGTCTTTAAGGTAGGAGAGGGAAAACCAGATATTGTTGATCTGATGAAGAAGGGCGAAATATTTTTGGTTATAAATATTCCATCGGGAAAAAAAGCCCATAAGGATGAGATAAAAATAAGGACAACCGCCTTAAATCTTTCAATCCCTATTATTACAACATCAGATGGAGCATTGGCTACAGCGGCTGGAATATCTGCCTTAAGAAAGGAAAAAAGGGATGTAAAGTCTATCCAGGAATATCATTTTAAAATGCAATGAAGGCGATTAAGGAGGAGATAGAGAAATTAAAAGGGGAAATAAGGTATCACGATTACAGGTATTATGCCCTTTCCCTGCCTGTTATTTCAGATTATGAGTATGACCAACTCCTTTTAAGGCTTAAAAGGCTTGAGGAAGAAAATCCTGAATTCATCACAGAAGATTCGCCAACCCAGAGGGTATCCGGAAAGCCTCTGGATGAATTTTTAAAGGTAAGGCATAGGATTCCAATGCTCTCCCTTGATAATACATATTCATTTGAGGAGGTATTGGAGTTTATGGAAAGGGTCAAAAGGGCTTTAGGTTTTTCTCCTGAATGGGTTGTAGAGCTTAAGATTGATGGGGTTGGTGTATCTTTAATTTATGAAAATGGCGTATTTACAAGGGGAATAACCAGAGGCGATGGTAATGTTGGCGATGATATTACATTAAACCTAAAGACAATAGCAGGTCTTCCCCTTAAGCTTTTTGGGAATTTCCCAGAATACCTTGAGATAAGGGGAGAGGTCTATCTTCCCAAGAAAGGGCTTGAGATAATAAATGAAGAAAGGATAAGGGAGAACCTTCCTCAATTTGCCAATACAAGAAATGCGGCATCTGGTTCCCTCCACCTCCTTGACCCCTCTATTGTGGCAAAGAGGCCTTTAAGGATATTTGTTCATACACTTTCCGAATCAAGCATTCCCTACAAAACACATTATCAGGCATTAGACAGCCTTTTTAGATTTGGCCTTCCGGTAAATCCCAATTTTATCTTATCAAAGGATATTTCTCAAATCCAGACATATTGTAAAGTTTGGGAAGAAAAAAGCAAAACATTGGATTATGATACAGATGGCGTTGTTCTAAAGGTAAATCAATATGAACTTCAAGGCATACTTGGGACTACAGCAAGAAGCCCAAGGTATGCAACGGCATTTAAGTTTAAGGCAGAACAGGCAACAACCAAGCTTTTGGATATAAAAATTCAAGTAGGAAGAACCGGATGCCTTACACCGGTTGCCATTTTAGAGCCTGTATCCCTTGCGGGTGCAAAAATATCAAGGGCAACCTTGCACAATGAGGATGAGATAAAGAAAAAGGATATAAGAATAGGAGATCGGGTTATGGTTGAAAGATCCGGGGATGTTATTCCAAAGGTTATTGGTGTAATTCCAGCTAAAAAAAGGAATGAACCTTATGAATTTCCCAAGACCTGCCCTGTCTGTAATGCACCGGTGGTAAGAGAAGAGGATGAGGCAAGAATATATTGCACAGGAATAAATTGCGAAGCCCAGATAAAGAGGCGTATTGAATACTTTGCCTCTCGGGGATGCCTTGATATAGATGGCTTGGGAGAAAGGGTGGTTTCCCAATTGGTGGATTGTGGCTTACTTAAAGGAATAGAGGATATATACAAATTAAAAAAGGAGGATTTAGTCTCCCTTCCCCTATGGGCTTTAAAAAAGGCAGAAAACCTTATATCTGCAATTGAAAAAAGCAAGAAAATGCCCTTAAACAGGCTAATAAATGGCATTGGAATCCCTTGCGTTGGCTCTACCACATCCATTCTTTTGGAGGAAAAATTTGGCTCTTTGGACAATCTTATGAAGGCATCTTATGATGAGCTAATTTCCATTTATGAAATAGGACCTAAAACAGCAAATGAAATAATCTCCTTCTTTTCCCAGGAAGATGTGCAAAAATTGATAAAAGCCTTTAAAGATTATGGTCTTAATGTGGAAAAAGGGAAAAAAGAAAGGCTTGCCCTTACAGGAAAGGAATTTGTAATAACAGGGGCAATTTCTGGGATAACAAGGGATGAGCTAAAGAGGAGAATTGAAGGGCTTGGTGGTATGGTTAAAGAAAGGGTATCAAAGAAAACAGGCTATCTGATTGTGGGAGAAAAGCCAGGCTCTAAACTCAATGATGCAAAAAGGCTTAATATTCCAATTATAAGCGCAGGGGAATTTTTAAAAACCATATTTAGCTAATATATCTTTCATCCTCTTTCTTGGTATAAATATCTGTCTTACCTTCTTTAAATCAAAGGTTTGTCCAGGTTTAAGATAAGCTATTTCCCAATCACCATAGCCTTTGTCTCAGAGAATTTTCCAGCAGAAAGCTTATAAAAATAAAGACCAAAGGAGAGGGGTTGGTTGTTGTCATTCTTTAGGTCAAAGAATATTGCCCTCTCTTTTTGGGTATATGAGCCAGCCCTTTTTTGTCCTATTTCTATGGTTCGAACCTTTTGCCCAAGGATGTTGTAGACCTCAAGGGAGACATTGCTGTCTTTGG
>JBFMED010000215.1:0-4364 GCA_040753475.1 bacterium | reverse complement strand
TAGTTTTTAAAAGGATAGAATCCAAAGCTTTTGATAAAGCCTGTCAGCTAAATACCGTTTCTGCATATAAATCCTTTGTTCGTAAATTTCCCATAAGCTCTCATAAAAGGGAGGTTAAATACTGGCTAAAAACCTTACAGGCAAACAGCCTTAATGGCTACAAAAATTATCTTAAGGAATTTCCCAAAGGGAGATTTTCTAAAACAGGCATTGAGAAGGCATCTTGTCTTGCCTGGGAAATTACCCAAAAAAAGGATAGCCTGGATGCCTATGAAAGGTTTATCAATGAATACCCTCTATCTTTGCAAACAGAAAAGGCAAAACAAGAGCTTCCCAGGTTGCGCATCCAGGAGGCATATAGGGCATTTGCTGAGCTTCTTGATATTGATGGAGCAATGTGGGATAATAATTTAGGCTGGCCAGTTATCCTTTCTGATACAAGCAAAAAAGACCCATCCCTTCCTCCTATGGATATGGATGATTTAATTATGGTAATGAAGATTATAAAAAATGAAGAAAACCCAGGTGTAAGCATTGAGCCTTGCAATGCTTACCAATATGTTTGATAAGATTGTAATGGGGGTTGAAAGTGAAAGTAAATATCAAGCACCAGAGGAATTTGCCTCTTTCTTTGAAGAAAATTATATGGAATTTGCCAAAGAAAAACCTATTTATAAAGAGCTAATTAGAATAGCAAAATTTGTAGCTATGGCAAGGTGGCTCAAAGACAGGGGCTATCTTCAAAATTTGGCATTAGCAGATTATCCAATTAAACCCATTGATACACCCCCAAAGACGCCATCTATTAAAGAAATGGTTAGGGAAATACATAGCGGAACCTGGACACAGCAATACTTCCTTATTGGAGGCGTAATCCTTGATACAAAGAATACCTATAGAAAAAGAAAGGAAGTAAAGAGGGATAAAGGGGTAGTCAGTAAGAAGGAAGGGAGCAAGAAAGGCATAAAAAGAAAAAAACAAGTAGAAAAACCATACAAAACAGCCATATCCTGGAGGTTTAAAAAATATAAGGCAGTTGCTGCAATACCCCTTAAGGCAATAAAATAATGCACCAAATGATAACTCACGGATTATGGTGATGATGAGACCAAGAAAGTGTTGGGTATTGAATAGGTTAAAAAGTGTGACTTAAGGTAATTGACAAGATGTTTTAAATAATTTATAATTTTTTAAAAAATGGGTTATCTTTAAGTTTCCATAGGGTAAAATATAAAATAAAAATAATGAGCAAACCCTGTTAGAAATGTCTATAAGCAGTGGAGTGATGAGAAACTGGGAATAAAACAATCAATCGTAGGTATTTCTAACGGGGCAAAAGTGAACCCCGTTAGAAAATTTGGAAGAGGTTTCAAACTCCTTCTAAACTGTTTCGTGCATTTTTTCAAACTTCGCCTCCCTTTCGAGGGGAGCATCCTTTCTAACGGGGTGAAGGTAACATCCAATTTACAAAGAACCAGAAACAGGACATAGAAAAAATACAGGGATTTTGTAAGAGAAATACTTAAAAACAAGGATGCGATGAGAGGCGAGATGAACAGAAAACTAATATATGGGAACGAAGAATTCATAGAAAAGACAAAGGAAAAATATAAAATAGAGGAAGTAATCAAGCCAAAAGGAAGACCCAAGAAGCAAGAAGGATGAAAAAAGAAATAAATAGAACCGTCCCCTTTTTTCTAAATATAAAAGGTCTAAGGCTTAAAGGATTTCATGGGATAGAGGGAATAGAACAGGAATTTATATTTGACATTTCCCTTTATTTTTCTTTCCCAATAGATGACAACCTTGATAAAACCATTGATTATGTTGAGGTTATAAAAGAGGTAGAAAGGATAAATAAAGAACCTTGCAATCTTATTGAAACATTGGGAATAAGGATAAAAAAAACCCTCTGTTCTAAATTTAAGCCAGAGAAAATTTTTGTTTCTGTAAAGAAGCCAAATCCACCCATTTCCTATTCACTAGAATATGTCGGCGTAGACCTTAAGGAATAGATACAGCCACAATACCTCTGGCGATAAAGCCCCATCTCTTTGCTTAAAACAACGCTTCTTTGAAACCCTGCGTTTTTCTTAAAATCAACTAAATGAAATGGGATTCCTATTTCAAAAGAAACATTTGCTCCATATAAATTTATCCTCTTTGAATTCTTGTTTAGGCCTGTTGTAAGTGTTGTTCCAAATGTCTCAAATCCGCTATCCTTTGCCTTTTTTGCCGTTTCAGCAAGCCTCATTTTAATGCATAGCTTACACCTTTCTCCTCCCTCTTTTTCTTTCTCATATCCTCTAATCTTTTTATGCCATTCTTCTGGTTCATATATTGAGGGAAGAAAAGAAATATTGTTTTTTAAGGCAACAATTTCTGCATTCTTAAGCCTTAGCTCATATTCCTCTTCTGGATAGATGTTTGGGTTATAGAAAAAGCCTGTTATTTCAAAATTTTCTTGCAAAAGCCTCTCAATTGCAACCGTGGAGCAGGGGCCACAGCAAATATGAAGAAGGATTTTCATTTTTGTATGTGTTTTAAGCTTTTCTTAAAATTCTAAACACATTATAAGTATAAATTTCTGCATCGCTCCTTGTCATCCTTAATCTTAAGAAATAGCTCATTTTCATTATTAAACCTTATTTCATCCCTTATCCATTGATGAAAAAATATGGTTATTTCTTTTCCATAAATATTCCTATTGAAGTCAAAAATATGTGTCTCAAGGATAAGGTTTTTTTCATCAAATGTCGGTCTTATCCCAAGATTTGCCATTCCATTAAATATTTCATTATCTAGCTTTACCTTTACAAAATATACCCCTTTTCTTGGGCAAAACAAATTTTCATCCCACATAAGATTTGCGGTTGGAAAACCAAATTTTTTTCCCCTTCCTTGCGATAAAAAAACAATTCCAGAGAAGCTTAAGGGTCTTTTAAGGAAGGAATTAGCCTCCTTTATCCTTCCTTGTAAAAGGAGGTCTTTTATCAAGGAGGTGCTTATACGGGTATTGGAAAAAGAAATGTCTTCAATAACAAACACCAAAAATCCCTTTTCCTTTCCCATTGCCTTAAGCCTCTTTATATTTCCCCTTCTGTTTTTTCCAAAACAAAAATCTTCGCCGCACCAGACCTCTTTTATCTTAAGGTTTGTAAGCAAAAGCTCTATATATTGAGAGGGAGAAAGCCCTTTTATTCTATTAAAATCAGCAAGAACAAGGTGTTTTATCCCTAATTCAGCAAGGATTCTATCCCTTTCCTTTTCCTGAAGAATGTATTGAGAAGATCTTGGATGTTGTAAAAATGTAAAAAGAATAGGGGTAATATTGCTCTTTTTTGAAGATTCTATTGCCTCTTTTATCAAATGTTGATGGCCAATGTGAACTCCATCAAAGATTCCTGGGATAATACAACTAGGATAATTTAAAATTGGAATATCACCTTTGTGGATAATCATTAAATTCGCAATTATAAAAGGTCATTATAGGTTGTAATAATCTTTATAGGCCTTAAAATCCCATTTTTATTTTCTCCTATTCCAATAAAAATTCCATCCCTGGTTGATATTTTTAGCAAACCCTCCTTTCCTTCTATCCTCACTGGTCTTCCATCCATTATTCTTTCAGCATCCTCTATTACTGCCTCATCCATAAAATAAAGGGCATCGCTCATTGAGGTTATAAAGCCTTCTATTTTTTTCTCTTTGACTTTTTCCTTGAGTGATTCTAATGTAACTGCATTTTCAATAGAAAATTTACCAATAGCTGTTCTTCTTAAAAAGCTTAAGGATGCACCTGTACCTAATGCCTCTCCCATATCAAAGAATAATGTTCTAATGTATGTTCCGCCAGAACATGCTGTTTTAAATGTTGCCTCTGGTTGTTTTCCATCCATAAAATCAATAAGCTCTAATTGATAAATAGAAACCCTCCTTTTTTCTCTTTCAACGATTTTCCCCTCCCTTGCCAATTCATAAAGCCTTCTTCCTTGATGATGAAGGGCTGATACCATTGGAGGAATTTGCTCAATTGTTCCTGTGAATCCTGGAATTATCTTCTCTATATCACCTTTTGCAAGAAAGGAAGCATCCTTTTCAGATTGTATATTCCCCCAAATGTCCTGTGTATCTGTGGTTATACCAAATTTTGCCTTGGCAATATATCTCTTTTCAAGTGAATAGAAGAAGGGTATAATCTTTGTTGCCTTTCCAACAAAGACAAGAAGGAGACCTGTTGCTTGAGGATCAAGGGTTCCACCATGTCCTACCTTTCTTTTAAGAAGGCGTTTTACCTTCAAAACAGCATCAGATGATGTAAGCCCTCCTGGTTTATCTAGCAATAACAATCCATCCATTGGTAT
>JBFMED010000214.1:0-12728 GCA_040753475.1 bacterium | reverse complement strand
CCACCAAGTTTTAAAATTGACTTTTTAAGAAAGGGCGATATATAATGGGGTTATGAAAAAGAAAAAATCTAAGCAGGGTTTTATCCAAGAGAAAAAAGAGATAATCATTGTTTCTCTGCTTCTTCTTATGGCACATTTTCAAATACATTCCTTGTTGATACCCAACCTGGCGGTATAAATGTTATTACTGCAACCGATGGCTTTGGCAACTATGCAACTACAATATTTCTTATTCTTCCTCAAATTACCCAATTAAATCCATTCTTTGGCTTAGATGGCACACCTGTTTTAATCTGTGGCTCTGGCTTTTCTGATTTAAAATCCATCTCTCTCCACTTCGGCACCCATCTTACAATTACCACCACTCCATCAAGCGAGAATGGTACATTTTCAGCTACATTTATTGTAGATACCCAAACACCTGGAACTACAACCATTACTGCAATAGATTCCTATGGAAACCTTGCCACAACTATATTTTTCCTAAAGCCAAAGCCAAAATTGTTGCTATTGCCAGAATATCAGCTACTTCCTCAGGGAGGCTCTGGATTTTTTGATGTCTTTGTTTATAACATTTACCAATTCTTTGGTTTAGAGGCATATATTTCATTTAATCCAAATATCTTACAGGTTTCAACCATTACAAGGGTATTTGATGGTTGGGCGACAAACTTATTTGATAATGCAGGAGGAACAATAAGCATTGCGGGAGGAATAAATATTGGAGAGAGCCCTATCTCAGGCTCTCTTACCATTGCAAGGGTTCACTTTAATGCCATAGGAACGGGGACAGAGATTTTAGACTATGGAACAATTTCTCCAATGCCACCATAAAAGGGAAGGTTGTGATTGATACAGGCGCAGGATTCATTGAAAAAGCCAGCATAACATTAAGGCTTAGCGAAGATAGCACAGGAGAAATAAAGACAACACAAAATGAGATAAAAATAACTACCGCCCTCTCGCCAACTACCCCTCCTGTTTCAGGTCAAGGAACAATCGCCAATATATCTTTTATCGCAAGAGCTCCTGGGACAGCAACTCTTTCTACCTCCAATGGTTATCTTATAAGGGAATTTTCAAAGGAGGGGCTTTTACCTTCATTTTCAACCATAACAATAGCTACCACCCTGCCATACCTTGAGTTTGAGGATATTCCAAATCAATTAACCCATAAGCCATTTTTAATAACCCTCTATGCAAAGGATAGCCAAGGAAATCCCTTGTTCTTAAATTCAGCCATTGACCTTGATGACTATACGCATACAATTATTGGAAGTATAACAATGAGTGGCACATATACCACAGGAACAGCAACCATATTTCAAACCACAAATAAGGGAATAAACCGGATAATGGCAAATGTCGGGACAATCTCTGGCATAAGCAATCAATTCATCGTCTTTGCAGATGATTCTTATGAGCATAAGGTTGAAATAGAGGCCAGGTCTGGAACAATAACCATTGATATGGGTTCATCAACCATAGGAGAGGATTGGTATGTTGAGGTTGAGGATGTATCTTCTACAATTGAGCTTCCCGAGGGAAATATTGGGATTGGAATAAAGATTGAGGTCTCAACCAACTCTGGGACAATAGAGGGAAGCCTTGCATCTTCATTTAGGGTGGATGTCTCCTATAAAGATGAGGATTTGGGTGGTATGGATGAAGAAACCTTATTTCTTGAGTCTTAAGTGGTGAACGGTTAACTTCATTTTACTACCTTTAAAAACCTTCTCTTTCCAACCTTTAGGATAATCGCTTCCTCTGGGATTTCTAGTTGAAAATCGGGGTCTTCTATTTTCTTTTCACAAATTTTTACACCACCCTGAAGGATTAGCCTTCTTGCTTGCGATTTGGAATTTGAAAGCCCTGATTTAAAGATAATATCCACAATTAAGCTTGGTTTATCTATTTTGTATTCCAAAATCTCATCTGGAATTTCTTTTTGAGAAAACACTGTTCTAAATTCTTCCCTTGCATCTTTTGCTTTATCTTTAGAATGACAAAATGATGTAATCAAAAATGCAAGCTCTTCCTTTGCCTTCATTGGATGTAGTTTTCCCTTTTCTATTTCATCTTTTATTTTTAAATAATTTTCGTCGGTCAAAAGCTCATAATACTTTATCATAGGAGCATCTGGAATTGACATCACTTTTCCAAATATCTCTTTTGGGCTTTCCTTTATGCCGATATAGTTATTGTAGGATTTGCTCATCTTTAGCTTTCCATCTGTGCCTTCAAGAAGGGGTGTTGTAATAACAATCTGTGGGTTTAAAGAATAAAACCTTTGTATTTCCCTTCCCACCAACATATTAAATTTTTGGTCAGAGCCTCCAATCTCTATATCTGCTTTAACAATATAGGAATCATAGCCTTGAAGCAGGGGGTATAAAAACTCAGCAATCGCAATAGGCTTTCTGTTTTTGTAGCGCAGAGTAAAATCATCCCTCTCAAGCATCCGAGAAACTGTATAGGAAAATGAAAGGGGAATAAATTCAGAAAGGCTCATTTTGTCAAACCATGAAGAATTGTAAAGAATCTTTGTCTTTTTAAAAGAAAGGATTTTGAATACCTGCTCTATGTAAGTCTTTGCATTTTCTTTTATTACATCTTCTAAAAGGCTTGGCCTTGTCTTATCCCTTCCCGATGGATCTCCTATCTTTGCCGTAAAATCACCGATAATAAAGATGATATTGTGTCCTAATTCTTGGAAACATTTAAGCTTTCTTAAAAGAACTAAGTGTCCTAAGTGAATATCAGGGGCGGTTGGATCAACGCCAAATTTTATATTTAAAGCCCTTTTTGAAGAGATAAGCCTTTCAAACTCCCCTTCCTCAATTATCTCAAGAATTCCCCTTTTCAACATACAAATTTTTCTATTTCCTCCTTTATCAGCCTTACCTCATCTATAATATCCAATGATACCCCTCCATCGCTTTTATCCTGAAAAATTAAGGCTTCATTATATGAGACCTTGCCACAAATAGGAAGGGAGAAATTTTCCTTAATAATCTTTAAATCATTATCCCTTATCTTATTTGCAATTGCCATTATATGAGGAATTCCAAGACCTAACCCCAATTCCTTTATTGTCTCTGCTGATTTTATGCTCCTTATCCCTGGCTCTACAACAATCAATAAAAGATCACATCCCTTTGCGGTTTGTCGGCAAAGGTGTTCAATCCCTGCTTCCATATCCATAATGACAATAGAATCTTCCAAAATAACCCTTGCGATTATCTCCCTTAAAAACCTATTTTCTGGGCAGAAGCACCCCTCCTTCTTTATTCCTCCCATTACGATAAGCCTTATATTTCCTATCTTTAAGCTTGCCTTATCAATAATATCAGAAACATCTGGGTTTAGCCTGAAAAAACCCTCCTTTCCAACCCGCTCTTCTATTAAGCTCTTCATTGAGGATAATGGCTTTATTTTTAAAGCCTCCTCCTTTGGAATGCCTAAAGCTAAAGCAAGGTCAGAATCAGGGTCGCAGTCAACCGCCAAAACCCTGCTTTCCTTTGCATAAATCTGGCAAAGACAGGATGCAATGGTTGTCTTACCAGAACCACCCTTACCCGATATAGCTATCTTCATTTTTGAAGGTTAAAGGGATTATTTTCATTCCTTTATTATTTAATAATAGATTAACATAAGAGTAAAAAAATTCTCAAGGTTTTTGCTTTAAAAACCGAATATAAAGAATGTGCAGACTATTTTAAAAGGAGAAGGGATAATGGGGAACATATGCTTATCTTTGGCAAATTTAGAAACCAAATATGGGATATTTATCTTTTTAGAAATCTTTAAGGGGAATAATCAAGAAAAAATCACGGATAAGGTCTATAAAAATTGGCTTTTATGAAAGGTTTTTGATATAATATATTCTATGATAAGCTAATCCGACGCAAAGGTAGCGAAATATCGGAATTTGCAATTATGTTTAGCGAAGCTAAACACGTACTGCCCCCCTTATTTTTATAGAAATTTTAAGGAGATATATCATATAATAAAATGCAAAATGAAGCTATTTTATAGATACATTATAAAGGAGATAGGCATTATTTTTCTTGCCTCATGTTTATTTTTCCTCTTTATCTTAACAATGGAAGAGGCATTTTCTATCCTTAAATTTGGATTTTCCCTTACAACAATTAAGATTTCTCTTTTATTGATTCCAGAAGCCCTAGGAACTGCACTTCCCATGGCATTTCTTATGGGCTTGATCACAGGACTAGCAAGGCTTTCTTCTTCTATAGTTATCATTCAATCATCAGGTATTGGTATGAGAGGGGTAATTGTATCCCTCCTTATTTTTTCCCTTTTTCTTTCCCTTTTTGCAAGGTTTATAAATGGTAACATTTCTCCTTCTGCATCATTTCATCTTAAATTGCTTCAGGAAAAGATAACAAAGAAGGATGTATTACTTGAAGAGAAGACATTTGTAAAGATACAAGATAAAGAAATTTATATAGATAAAATAAAGGATAAAAAGCTAATGGATATATACATCACAGAGGGAAAGGGAGAGAGGATAATATTTGCAAAGAGGGGAAAAATGGAGGATATGCTCCTTTCATTAGAAGAAGGCTCACTCCATGAGCTTGATAAAAATGACCCAAATATGTATCACATAATGAAATTTAGCTCGTTTCATATTCCAATTGATCTAAAGATGGATATAGAAAAAACATCCATCTCTCACCTTACGCTCTCTGATCTAAAAAGAAAAGAGAGAAACCCCTATATTTTAACAGAGTTCCATAAGAGGCTTTCCATCTCATTTGCCTGTTTCTTTCTTTCTTTAATAGCCATTCCACTTGGAATTAGGATAAAAAAGCAGGCAAGAATGTTTGGCTTGGGGGCATCAACCATAATTATCCTTCTATATTACATTATCTTTATCTTCTGTGAGGCATTATCAAAGAAAGGGGCTGTTTCTCCAATGATTCTATGGCTTCCAAATATGCTCTTTGGAATACTAGGCATTCCTTCCCTCTTTAAGCTTTTAAGATGATTCCCGTTAGAAATTTAGTAATGTATATAAATTCCAGTATAATCACAAATTGGGGGGATTTCTAACGGGATGAAGCTCCTTTCTAAATATCTCCTTATAACCATCATAAGGCCATTTATTATCACCCTTATCTTAACAAATTGCCTTTTTCTTATTGGATATGCCTTCTCTTCCCTTGAATTCTTTCTCACATATAAGCCAGGGCTTATTGTTATATTGAAATATATATGCCTCAATATCCCCCAAAATCTTTTGTTCACCTTCCCCATATCAGGGATTATAAGCATTCTTTCTTTAGGAACAAGGATTATAACAAAGGGTGAGCTTAGGCTTCTTCTCTCATCAGGGGTATCAAAAATGGCTGTTGTCCTTCCAGTTATTTGCCTCTTTTTTCTATTAAGCCTTATCTTGCTTTGTTTTTCTGAGTTTCTTATTCCTCAATCCAATAGAAGCCATACCATCCTTAAAAAGGGGATAAAAGGGATTGTAAGTGAAGAAAAGCCCATTTCCCTTAAGCTTTCTAATGCCTTTGTTCATATTGGCTTTTTAGAGAAAAATACGATAAGAAGCCTTAAGATTCAAAGACAAGACCTCATCATATCAGCAAAGATCTGTGAATACAGAAATAAAAAATGGCATCTTACCGATGGAATAGAAAGAGAAATAGAAAGGGGGGAGGTAAAAAGAGAGACAAATATCCCGATATTAAATTTTTGTCTTCCAAAGCCTGAGGAAATTATGCTTTTTGTGGAATCTAACGATGAGCTAATGAAACCAAGCATGCTTTTTAAGGCAATTGGGATTGCAAAAAGATATGGAATGTCTGATAAAAATTATATCAAGAAGCTTCATTTTAAGATAGCATTTTCATTCTCAAGCCTTGTTTTAGCAATGATTGGTTTGGGAATGCTTACAAGTGGTTTAAAATTTGGGCTATATGGGAATATAGGGATTGCTTTGCTTATTTCCTTTATCTATTGGGAAGGGATGCTATTTTTTAGCCAAATGGATATTTCTCCCTTTCTTTGTTCCTGGGCGGCGAATATTATCGGCATCTCCATTGCTTTCAAGCTGTTGTCAAAATGAATGTGTCTACTTGTATACCAAAAAGTAATTGGTTTTCCAGTAATATGAGACAAAAAATCCTAAATCCAAAATCCTAAATCCTAAATATTCCTTTACCATCTCACAAGCATAGCCCCCCAGGTAAGGCCTCCTCCTATGCCAACAAGAAGGACAAGGTCTTCCTCTTTTATTCTTTTGCTTTTATTTGCCTCATCCAGAGCAACAATTGTTGATGCAGAGACCATATTCCCATATTTGTAAAGGTTTATAAACATCTTTTCTTCAGGTATTTTAAGCCTCTTGGCAAGGAGGGTTATTATCCTTAAGTTTGCCTGATGTGGGATTATAAGGCTAATCTCATCCATTTTAAAGCCTGTTTTAAAAAGAAGCTTCTCAATTGCCTCTGTCATATACAAAACAGCATATTTAAAGACCTCTTTGCCCTCCATCTTAATGGTTTCTCCCAAAGGAAGGGTTAGTATATCTGCCAGAGAGCCATTTGTGTTAAAATAGCTTCCGATTATCCCTCTATCTTTTCCTTCCTTAAGAAGGCAAGCACCCGCACCATCACCAAACAGAACACAGGTATTTCTATCCTTCCAATCAATAACCTTTGAGGTTGTCTCAGCTGAGGTAATCAATGCCTTTTTGTATTGCCCAGATTCTATAAAAAATCTCCCACATTCCAAAGCATACAAAGCACCTGTGCAAGCAGCAGATATGTCAAAGCAAGCAACATTTTTAAGATTTAATCTTTCTGCTAAAATAGATGCGGTTGAGGGAAATATCATATCTGGCGTTGAGGTTGAAACAATTAGTAGGTCAATTCCCTCTTCTACAATGTCAACTGAGGCAAAAAAGGAAATATCAGATGCCTTTGTCCTTTCACAAACAATCCTCCTTTCCTTTATTCCTGTTCTCTCTGTAATCCAGGCATCAGAGGTTTCCACCATCTTTTCAAGAGAAAAATTGGTTAATATTTTTTCGGGAACATAACTTGCTGTTTTAAAAATCCTTGCCTTTCTCATTATCTAATAAAATCTCTTCTATTTTCTCGTTTATATGATGGGATATGCTCTCTTGTGCAACCCTTATGGCATTAGCAATTGCCTTTCTTTTTGATTTTCCATGGCATATTATGGATACCCCTCTTATCCCAAGTAAAGGTGCACCTCCATACTCTGAATAATCTATCTTTTTAAGAAGCCTCTTAAATAGCCCCTTTGCAAACAAAAGACCACATTTATTTATAAAATTTCCATTCCTTATATAATCAACAATAAATTCAGCCACACCCTCTCCAAACTTAAGAAGGGAATTGCCAACAAACCCATCACAGACAACAACATCTGCTTTTCCCTTTAAAATATCACCTCCCTCAATATTTCCACAAAAATTAAAATTTCCCTTAGAAAACAAAATAGATGCTTTGTCTGTAAGCCTATTGCCTTTTCCTTCTTCCTCTCCAATATTCAAAATTCCGACCCTTGGATTTTTTATTCTTAAAACCTCGCTTGCATAAACCCTACCCATTACCCCAAATTGAAAGAGATGCTCTGGCTTTGAATCAACATTTGCTCCTACATCAATTAAGATACAAACACCATTTTTTGTTGGAATGGGTGAAGCGATAGCAGGTCTATCTATGCCCTTAAGCCTTCCTAGTATTGTTAATCCTGCGATGAATGATGCACCTGTATTTCCAGCCGAGACAACAGAACCTGCAATTTTTTTTCTAATCAGGGAATAGGAAGCAGCAATGGATGAATTTGGCTTTGTCCTTAAAGCAGATACAGGGGATTCTTCCATTCCAATTACACTATCAGATGGATAAATCTCAATGGGAAGGTCTTTTTTGTGTTTTTTTAGCTCATTTTTTATTAAATCAGGATTTCCAACCAGGATAATCTCTCTTGCAAATCCCAAAGAAATGGCATCTATTGCCCCTCTTACTATCTCAACGGGTGCATAATCACCACCCATTGCATCAACTGTGATTTTCATTTATAAAATAATTTATCCCTTGAGGAGATTAAAATTGTCTAGGTCTATTTTTTCCTTTTCTCTAAAGGCAAGGAGGAATATGGCAAGGCCACATCCAACACAGGCTGCAGATGTAACAATAGCAAATAAGGCAAATATTTGTCCACTTGGATTGTAAAATAAGGAGAAATAAGCAAGGTTAAGCCCTGCGGCATTAAGCATTATCTCAATTGAGATAAGAACCATAATTCCATTCTTTCTTGATAGGGCTCCATATAGCCCTATGCAAAAAATAATCGCAGAAAGCAAAAGATAATTCATTCCTTTTTTAAAAGCATAATTGAGCCAATTAAAACAACAAGGAGGAGGAGGGATACAACCTCAAATTGGATAAGGTATTGGGTCATAAGAAGATTTCCTATCTCCTTTATTCCAGAAAATCTTTTTAGTCTTGTAAAAGTAAAAGGCTTTGATGCCCAAACAAGGGCTAAAAATAAAAGGAGAGAGCTTAAAAGCCCAAATAGCCTTAAAATCCAATTTGACTTACCTGGCTCTATATTTCCCGATGTCATAATCACAAATAGAAATAGAACAATCACACCTCCAACATAGATAAGGATTTGAACAAAACCCAAGAATTCACAGGACATATTTATATACAAGCCTCCTATGGAGAGGAAAAATAGGGCAAGAGCCATAACAGCCCTTACCAGGCTTTTTAAGGAAATGGCAAGCATAGCAGAAGCAATTGCCAAAAACCCCAATACATAAAATCCTACATCCATTTTAGACTCCTGACTCCTGACCCCTGACTTCTGACTCTTTTTTCATATCCATCCCAGTGAAATCATAACCCCTGTAATGGCTATATTTAAAAAGCCAAGGGGTGTTAAAAGCTTCCAGGAAAATCCCATAAGCTGGTCAACTCTAACCCTTGGATATGTCCAGCGAAACCACATTATAATAAATATGATAAAATATGATTTTAAAAGAAACCAAACAATGGGAGGAAGAAGGAGGGGAAGACCAGGAATTCCATTCCATCCACCAAGGAACAAGGTTACCGCAAGGGCAGCACAGATGAACATATTTGCATATTCGCCAAGGAAGAACAAGGCAAATTTCATTCCCGAATACTCGGTATGAAAGCCTGCCACAAGCTCGCTCTCTGCCTCTGGAAGGTCAAAGGGAGGTCTGTTTATCTCTGCACAGCCAGCTACCAGAAATAGCAAAAATCCAAGGGGCTGATAAACAATGAACCACATATTTTTTTGGGCTAATATAAGGGAGTTAAGATTTAAAGAACCATTGAGCATAATAATACCAATAAAGGATAAAATAAGGGGAACCTCATAAGAAATCATCTGGGCAGATGACCTTGCTCCACCAAGGAGTGTCCATTTATTTCCTGAGGAAAAGCCTGCAATAACAATGCCAATTGTTCCTATAGCAGAAAGGGCAAGGATGTATAAAAGCCCTAAATCAAGGGAAACAGCACATATGCCAGGAGACCAGGAAATAACAGCATAAGCCATTATTGCTGGGATAAACATAATAAGGGGTGCTAAAAAATGGAGGATTTTATCTGCTTCATCTGGAACAATATCTTCCTTCTGAAGGAGCTTGACAGCATCTGCCACTGTCTGAAAAATCCCCTGAGGACCTACCCTCATTGGACCAAGCCTATCCTGCATCCAGGCTGAAACCTTTCTCTCGGCAAGGACAAGGAAAAGGGTATTTACCGAGACAAACCCTGCCACAAGAACACCAACCATTACCATAATGACAAAGAGCAAAGCAATGTCTGGAATTCCGTAGGTTTTGCAAAGACCCTGCATCCAATTGTAAATAACAGAAATTAGCCTCTCTGTATCATATAGAAGGTTCATCGGTACTTTTCCACCAAAGGACCTTTGATCAGGACATCCTTTGCGTAAACCATTTCATCCTTATTTAAACAGGCAAGTTCATAAAGCTCTGATTGCTTTATTGCCTCCTTTGGGCAGGCCTCTACGCATAAGCCACAAAAGATACACCTTTTAATATCAATCTCATAAGAGGCAACCCTCTTGTTATGTTTCTCATCCTCAAAGGCAGATATTTTTATACAGCCAGATGGGCAATATGTCGCACAAAGGCAACAGGCAACGCATTTTTCAATGTCATACGAAGAAAGAAGAAGCCTTGTAGGACCCCTAAACCTTTCCGCAATAGGCTTTCTCTCTGTTGGGTATTGGATTGTAACATGCCTTTTAAATAGATGAAAAAATGTAATCCAAAGCCCCCTTATAAGCTCAATTATTGCTTGCACAAAAAAAGTATAATTTTAAAAAAGCTTAAAGTCTAGTATTTTTTATTTTATCGTTGGGAATTTAGAGGGATCTGTCTTAGCTATAGTTAAGAAATATGAACTTGCCTATTGATTTTGAAGAATCTCCTGGGCGAGGCAATGAGCTTTCCACCTCTGCTAGGCTTTTATACTAAAACAAAATTGGTTTTCGGCTTTAAGTTCCTACCAATTGAAACTTTTCTGTAAGTAAGGATTCTAACTCTCCTCCATATGCATCAAAGCTATTAAAGAATTTTACAATATTTTCTCTAAATTCTGAAAGCTTTTCATAATTAATGTTTATCCTTTAAAATCAATTATGGGTCTAAAAATGGGTGCTCAAATTTATCTTGCATATAACCGCTAATAGCTAATGACTAAAGGCTAAAAATTATTCTTCATTGAATCTCTTTCCAAATAGCCTTGTTATGTTTTTTATAGCCTCTCTTTCGTCTTCACCTTCACACCTTAAAATAACCCTATCTCCTTTAAACACCTCTAAAGACAAGATTCCAAGAAGGCTCTTCCCATTCATCCATCCTGCAATTTCTTCCTTTTTTATATAGACCTCACATTTAAACTTCGTTGCTACTTGGGTAATTAAAGCCGCAGGCCTTGCATGAATACCCGTCTTATTTTTCACCAACAAAACCCTTTCAATCAAAATCCTTTAAAAAACCTTTATATATTTTAGCATAGCTACCTTTTAACATCAAGTAGAATGTGCAAAACTTAAAGCCATATTTAATATACAAAAATAATAGTAGACAATCCTATAATTTTAAAAATATACTTTTAAAAATGGAATTTCAAAACCTTTCATTGTTTGAGCTTATAAAAAGAGGGGGGATAGCGATGTGGCCCCTCTTTCTTTGTTCCTTTATCCTTCTTTGGATTGCCATAGAAAAATGGATAAATGTTTGTTTTAAAACAAGGAGGCTTAATCAAGAGGCTGAGGAGTTTATCTTCAGGATAGAGGAGGTAGTTTTAAAGGGTGGAATAATGGAGGCTATTACCATATGTGAGGTTACGGGAGGTCCACTGGGAAGGATATTCAAGGCAGGTCTTCTTAAGCACGACAGGAGTAAGGAGGAATTTTTAGATACCATAAAGACAGCAGAGGATTATGAGCTTAAAAGCTTCAGGAAGAATATATGGGTCCTTGCCACAATTGGAAGCATCGCACCATTCATTGGTTTATTTGGCACAGTAATAGGGATAATGAGGGCATTTTCAAGCATTGCTACATCTGGTTCATCGGGAATGAATGTTGTGGCAGCTGGTATTTCTGAGGCATTGGTTGCAACAGCAGGTGGTCTTGTGGTTGCGGTAATAGGCATTGTTTTCTATAATTTCTTTCAGATAAAGACATCAGAGCTTATTCATGAGCTTCGTCTCTATTCCTTAAGGCTTATTGATATGATTGGCGATAGAAGGGGATGGTAGAAGGATTTAGAAATTAGGATTTAGGAATTAGGATTTAAAGATGGTAGAGGAAGATAGGTTTATTGCTGAGATAAATATTACACCCTTAACAGATGTTTTTCTGGTTTTGTTGATAATCTTTATGGTTGCAACGCCATTTCTTATGTATCAAGGGATAAAGGTAAATCTTCCATCTTCAATAATGGGTGTTCCAAATCCAGAGGCGATTGTTATTACGATTGACAGAGAAAAGAATGTATTTATTGATGAGGTAAAGATTGAAAAAGGGGGGTTGAAAGAATACCTTGAGCAGAAGCTTTTACAAAAAGAGGATAAGCTTGTTATCATAAGGGGTGATCGCTCTATATATCTTGGCGATGCTGTCTCTGTTATGGATATAGCAAAGCAAGCAGGGGCAGAGAGGATTGCTATTGCTACAGGCAAAGAGGATGAGAAGGATAGAGAGGGAGAAATTCGTTGAGATTATTTCTTCCCTTTGCAAGGAGATAAATTATAGCCTTCCTTTACCTATCATTAAAGCCCTTATCAAAGCAAGGGAAAATGAAAAGGATGAAAGACCAAGGGAGGTTTTATCAATTCTCATTGAGAATGTAAGGATTGCAAAAGAAAAATGTGTGCCAATCTGCCAGGATACAGGTTCTCTTATTGCCTTCCTTGAGATTGGAAGGGATTTAAGGATTGATTTTGATATAAATTCTTCGGTGAATGAGGGTGTAAGGAGGGGCTATAAAGAGGGCTATCTTAGGCAATCTATTGTTTCATCTCCTTTTGAAAGAAAAAACACAGGCGATAACACCCCTGCTATTATCCATATAAATATTGTAGATGGTGAATTCTTACAAATAACCCTTTTTGCAAAGGGAGGAGGGTCTGAAAATCAGGGAGGAT
>JBFMED010000213.1:0-2582 GCA_040753475.1 bacterium | reverse complement strand
CCTTGGGATTATTAATAACCTTTGCAAGATTTTCTCTTAAAATGGGATTAAGCTCTGTAAGATTACAAAGATACTTACATTTTATCTTTCCCTTATCCCGATAAGAAGAGGCTAACCAGAAGGTTTCCCATAAATTCCTTTATACGACCTGGCACATCTTTTAATAAACATAAGCTTCTTAAAACAAAGGTAAAAAAGGGTGATGTCATTCTTGTCTTAGGTGCTGGGAATATAAACTCTATTGTTGATTCTCTTTGTAGGCTATAATGGCCGAAGGAGGGGGAATAATATTACCTCCCTTATTGAAGTTTGGCCTGTAAGAAGCATTACCAGCCTATCTATTCCAATTCCCAAGCCACCGGTGGGAGGCATACCATAGCTTAATGCCTCAATATAATCATAGTCTATCTTTCCCTGCTTTTTAAAATTTTTAAGCTGCTCATCAGAATCTGTAAGCTCTGAATAGGCATTTCCAATTTCATACCCTCCTATAAATAGCTCAAACCTTTCCACAAGATTAGGATTTTCTCCCTTTTTTGCCAATGGCGAGACCTCAACTGGCCAATCAATGAGGAATGTTGGCTGAATAAGATTTGGGACAATAAATTTATCAATCAGGGCATTGAGCTTATTAAGAACATCCATCCCAAGCTTTGAAACCAAAGCATCTATATCAGCCATTGAGCAGATTTTTTCTCCGGTTGCCTCTTCTAATGCAGGGAATAAAGAGAGCCTTTTGAAAGGTGGTGTAAGGTCTATTTCGTAATTATCATAAGTTATCTTTGGGTTTTTTACCACATAAAATATAAGCTCCTCTGTAAGGGTCATTATGTCTTTATAATCAGCATAGGCAAGGTATGCCTCAAGCATAGTGAATTCTGGATTATGAAGGGTTGATATGCCTTCATTTCTAAAATTTTTCCCAATCTCATAAACCCTGTCAAAACCACCCACAATAAGCCTTTTAAGAAATAGCTCTGGTGCTATCCTAAGGTATAAAGGAAGGTCTAAGGCATTATGATGGGTTTTAAATGGCTCTGCCTCTGCACCACCTGGAAGAATTTGCATCATCGGTGTTTCTACCTCAAGGAAGCCTTTTTCATCAAGGAATTCCCTTATTGCCTTAATTATCTTACTCCTTTTTTCAAATATCTCCCTTTTCTCCTCATTTACCAATAAATCAAGGTATCTCTTCCTATGCCTTATCTCTATATCAGCTATTCCATACCATTCCTTTGGAACTGGGTTTTTGGCAATTGAAAGAATAGAGAATTGCGAGACTTCAATTGTTTTCTCCATAGTTTTCGTGATAAAAAGCCTTCCCGATACAGAGATTATATCGCCCAGTTTAAGCTTTGTAAATTCATTAAAGTTATCCAGCTTATCCTTTCTTCCATATATTTGAATGCGTCCACTTCCGTCTTTTATGTGGGCAAAGCACGAACCTCCATGTGGCCTTAAAAGGATAACCCTTCCAGAAGCTAATACTTCCCTTTCCTCCTCAAAGCTATCCAAAATTTCTTTTATTTGCATAATTATAATAATAACCAAAATAAGCTTCTTTGTAAATTAAATATTGCATTTTTATAAATTTTCTGGTAAAATCAGAGTAATATACTGAAAATCAATTGAATTTCAAGTATTGTATGTGTATGAAAAAAAGAAATTCTAAATCCAAAATTAGGGATTAGGGATTCGGGATTTAAGGATTGGTAAATTCAATTTCTAACCTCTAATCCCTAATCCCGAACAACGATTACTTGAAAACCAATTTTGTTTGGGTATAAATTAAGAGGGGATGTGTTTAACTTAAGTATTATGGACATAGATTGGGCAAAGATTGATGAGATAATCAAAAAATACGAGAATAAAGAAGGCTCTGTCATCCCTGTTTTAGAGGAGACGCAAGGGATTGTTGGCTATCTTCCAAAGGAGGTATTACACAGGGTAGCTGATGGCTTAAATATCTCAAGGAGCATAGTCTATGGGATTGTTACCTTTTATTCATTCTTTTCAATAAAGCCAAGGGGAAGGAATGTTGCAAGGGTCTGCCTTGGAACAGCTTGTTATGTAAAGGGAGCAGATGCTATCCTTAATAGGATAAAGGAGGTGCTTAAGATAGATACAGGAGAGATAACAGAGGATAGAAAGTTCTCCCTTGAGGCTGTTCGCTGTGTTGGTGCCTGTGGCTTAGCACCTGTTATGATGATAAATGAGGATGTCCATGGCCATTTAGAGCAAGGAAAGATAGAGGAGATTCTTGAAAGCTATCAATGACCATATCTGAAATATACCAAAATAGTCTGACTCTTTAGACCCTATAGACTTTTCTTTAGGCTCATCTCTATAAACTTAGAAAACAAGGGATGGGGCGAGGTTGGCTTTGATTGGAATTCTGGGTGGAATTGGACACAGACAAACCAGGGATGGTCTTTTAACTCAACAATTTCAACAAGGTTTTTATATAAGATTTACAAAAGCAGGTTCAAGAAAGAGCCTGCTATAAAAGAAAATGAATGAGGCCTTAAGGTATTTAAGCAATGCAAAGGAGATATTAAGGAAGGCTCCTATTGAAGATAATA
>JBFMED010000212.1:0-9640 GCA_040753475.1 bacterium | reverse complement strand
AGAAAAAAGGCATTTCCACTTCCCTTGGCTAATTTAGAAAAAAGGGGGTTTAAAAAAGCAATATCAAAGGAAGGGATAAATCTAATTGCTGAGATAAAATATGCATCCCCAAGCTTAGGAAGAACTGGAACATCACAACCTGCAGAATCTCTGGCAAAACTCTACGAAAATAGTGGTGCGTCTGCTATATCTGTTGTTTGTGAAAAGGATTTTTTTAGGGGTGATATAAGGTTTTTAAAGAGCGCAAAGCTTTCAACCAACCTTCCCATTTTAAGAAAGGATTTTATAATAGACCCCTGGCAGATTGAGGAATCTATTGCCTATGGAGCAGATGCTATTCTTCTTATTGTAGCCTGCCTTAATTTCCATCTTTTAAAAGAGCTTAAGAAAGAGGCAGAAAAAGCAAGGCTTACAACCATTATTGAGGTTCATAATGAAAATGAGCTTTTGTCTGCATTAAAAACAGATGCAGAGGTAATTGGGATAAATAATAGAGACCTTAATACATTTAAGACAGACATAAATACAACGATGAAGCTTAAGCCCCTTATTCCAGATAATAGGCTTGTTATATCAGAGAGTGGAATAAAAACAAGGGAAGACATCCTTATTTTGGAAGGTATTGGAGTAAAGGCTGTTCTTATAGGAGAATCCCTTCTTAGATCAAAAAATATTCCACAAAAAATGAGAGAATTGTTGGGAAATTAATTCCACCTTTATTAAATGGATGGCAGGAGAAAAGCCTCTTAATGGCAAGAAATATACCCTTTGTTTTGTATTTTTTAAGAGCAAGCAAGGCATAATTAGAGCAGCTTGGATAAAATCTGCAATTTCTACCAAGAAATGGTGAAATAGCCTTTTGGTAGAGAAAGATTAAAAAAAAGAGAAGTCTAAACATTCTTTAGCAATGAAAAAAATAATGCCTCTAACAATTTGTAGGACAAAGGCTTATAAACAATTACAACCAATGAATTACCCAAAAATTTTTCCCTATTCCTCCAGGATATCTCCCTTACCCTCCTCTTTAGCTTATTCCTTAAAACAGTGCCCTTTATTTTTTTTGAAATAGATATGCCTATCCCCCTTTTTTTGTCTTTTAAAAGATAGATGCTCATACCTCCTTTTCTGTAACATCGTCCACTTGTAATAATATGAAGAAATTCCTTTTTATTAAGCCTTAATTTAGACAGTAAGCCTTTTTCTTTCCTTTGCCCTCCTTCTTGCAAGCACCCGCCTTCCACTTTTTTTCCCCATCCTCTTTCTAAATCCATGTGTCCTCTTTCTTTTTATATTATGTGGCTGGTATGTCCTTTTCATAATAAAAGATTATAAAAGCTTTAGGGGATCCTGTCAATATTTAAAAATTAAATACCTTGACAAAGTATTAAGATTTAATGTAGATTTTAAAGGCGTGAAGAAGAAGAGACAAAACAATATTCCTAAAATAATTGTTGTTTTTTTTCTTATTATTCTCTTTCTTGTTCCCTTAATCTTCCTTGTTCCTGTAAGTTCAGTTGACCTTACAAAGATAGGGGTGTTATATGGAGGTTTATCCCTTATTCTTTGTCTTTTTGTATATAAATTCAGCAAAGATAAGGAATTTCCAAGGATTATAAGCCCAATCCTTGTCCCTGTTGTCCTTTTCTTTTGGGCGGCAATCTTCTCTACAATATTTTCTCAATACCCATATTTAAGTTTCATAGGAGATTACAATAGGCTTCAAGGACTTCTCACAATCACAGCTTATATCCTTCTCTTTTACATTTCCTTTCTCCTTTCAAGAAACAAAAAGGTTTTATCATTGATGTTAGATACTATCCTCCTTTCCAATTTCTTTGCTGGAATCTATGGCATCATCCAAAGATTAGGTCTTGATCCATACCAATGGTCTGGTGGTGTATGGACAAGGATTCATTCAACCTTTGGAAACCCGGTATTCTATGCCGCCTGGCTATCTATGGTTCTTCCCTTAAACCTTGTTTTATATCTAAAAGAAGAGAATAAAAAGAAAAGGCTTATCTATGCCATTTCATTCATTTACACATACATTCTTTTGCTATTTGCCAATACAAGGGCAACATTCATTGGATATTTTGGGGCCTCTATTCTTTTCTTCTTATTCATTCTAGGAAAAAGATTTGCCCTTATTTTTTATGGAATAAGTGGGCTTGTTTTTTTAATGATTTCAACCATTATTATTTCCTTTCTTAATCCCCTTGGAATCCCTGCATTGTTTATGGGTGGCTTATTCATTGGCATTTTCTTTTTTGGTCCTTTTTTCTTTCTTCCTCTAAAAAGCAAAAATCAAATATTTATAATTTCTGCTATTTGCATTATTCTTACCATTGCCTTTAACCTTGACCCAAGCTCATCCATTGCCGGAAGGTTTTTTACCACCATAGAGAAGAAAAAGCCAGGTAAAGAGATAGAAAAAGAAAAAATAGAGGTAGTCCAGGAGACAAGTGGTGGAATTACCGATCCCCTTCAATCTTCTGCTGGTATTAGGATAATGATGTGGAAAGCCTGCCTTAAGATTGTAAAGGAGCATCCCATATTTGGCATCGGGCCTGAAACATTAGGCTATGTCTTTCCAAAATATAGAGACTTTTCATACATAAGGAGATTCTCAGAGTATAGCCTAACAAATAGAGCACACAATGAAGTCTTGGATACAGCCCTAAATTATGGAATCCCTGGATTGCTTATCTATATCTTTCTTTTCTTTACCATATTTTCTGTTGGAATAAAGGCTTTTTCACCAAGCAAAGATAAGCTGATCATAGCAATCCTCTGTCTTCAAGCCGCATACCTTATCCAGAATGAATTTAGCTTTGGTGCAACAACAATATCTGGTTTATCCTGGGTTATGATTGGAATATTGGCGGGAATAACCTCACAAGAAAAATCTATTTTAATTGAAAACAAACCAAAAAGATACTTGATTGGAATCCCCCTTATTCTTCTTTCCTTTGTCTTTATCCTTCCCCTTATCCCATATTTTATTGCAGATATTGAGTTTAGAAAAGGGAGGGTCTATGAGGAGTCAAAACTACCGGATGAAGCAAAAAAATACTATAGAAGGGCTGTGGCTATCTATCCATTTGAACAGAGTTATTATCACTCCCTCACTCAGCTTTTGCTTGTTGGTGGTAAAAGAGAAGAAGTGGATGAGGCAATTAGACTATTTAAACAGGAATTAACCTATACACCACAATCCTCATCCCTTTGGCATTCACTAGGAACAGCATATTACCTAAGGGGAGGAGAGAATGCAGAAGACAAAGCAATGGCTTGTTATTCTAAGGTTTTTGAGATAGACCCATACTATGCCCCATCCCACCATTACATTGGGGTGATCAATAAGGATAAGGGTCGGATTGAAGAGGCAAGAAAATCCCTTGAATATGCCGTTAATCTAAGACCAAACAACCCTGAATTCTTGGAAACCTTAGGCTATCTCTATATGGATATTGGAAATTCCGAAGAAGCAAGAAAAATATGGGAAAGGATAGTTAAAATTTCTCCTAAATACTCAAATATAAAGGATGTCCATACAAGGCTTTCCCTCATCTATTACAACAAGGGAATGATGGATTTCTCAATGAGAGAATGTAAAGAGATATTAAAGATTGACCCCAATGACTTAAATACAAGGAAAAATCTTGCTACAATCTATTATAGCAAAGGGAATTATCAAGATGCTGCTTCTGAATGTAGAATGATATTATCTTCCGACCCAAACAACATTTATGCAAGACAGATGCTCTCTGCAATGGGAAAATAAATGCAAAATGCAAAATAAAATAGCTTACAATATAGGTTTTGAATTTTGAGTTGTTGTTTTGAGTTTTGCGTTTTGAGTTTTGAATTTGTTTAGGATTTAGGATTTTGAATTTAGGATTTGGTAATGAAACATCTAATCTTCTTTTCTGAACTTCTTATAAAGGCGGGGGTTCTTGCCTCAATTTTCTTTATCCCGGTGTACTTTGATACAAGGCTTTATAATGTTTTTGACCTATCAAAGCTTGCTGCTATGTATATCCTTTGCTTGATAATCCTTATAGGATGGGCAATCAAGCTTGTTTTTTCAAAAGAGAAAATAAATTTTGGGCCATTAAAATGGCAGGTTTTGGCATTTTTTATGATAAGCGCTCTCTCTGTTCTTTTCTCTATTAATAAGATTGTCTCCATATTTGGGTATTACAGGCATTATGAGGGATTTTTATCTTTGATTTGCTATTTTATTCTTTTTTTCTCTATTGTCTCTTTTTTTGAGAGAAAATCTGTTTTTCTCCTCGTTGATACCTTACTTATAACAGGTGCTATTTGCTCTGCCTATGGAATTATCCAACACTATAGGCTTGATCCATTTTCCTGGAGTGGATCAGCTGGAAATCCAAATAGTGTAAGCTCTTTCTTTGGAAACCCTGCATTCTTTGGAGGCTATATCACAATCCTCCTTCCCATTGCTTTTGGCTGTCTTCTCTCTTGTTCGGGTAAAATAAAATTTATTTTTTACGGAATTATCTTTTTTCTTATCTGTGAAGGTTTTTTCTTAAGCAATAGAAGGGCTTGCTATTTTGGTCTATTCTTTGGCTTATTGTTGTTTTTGTTTTTGATTATGAAATATAAGATGACAAAAAAAACCCTTTTGTTTTTTCTTATCTTTTTTATACCAGGGATATATTATAACCTAAAACCAGAAACATCTACTATTAGAAGGTTTCTTACCACATTTACAGGAAAGGAGTCTGCACAAAGACCTTCAGAGATTGCATATAAGGCAACATCCCATGGATTTGAAAGCTCAGCGGGTGTTCGGATACATATCTGGAAGGATACCCTAAATATTATTAAGAAATATCCCATTTTTGGCATCGGTCTTGACGGGCTTGGCAATGTTTATCTTAAGTATAGGTCAATGGGTGTATTTAGGCTAGAAGGAGATGCAAAGGCAGATTCTGCACACAATGAATTTTTGGATATAGCTGTAACAAGAGGGATTTCAGGCCTTATTATCTATCTCTGGCTTATCGGCTCTTTTATCTTTTTCTGCATAAACAAAGGGTTTAAAATCCTAAAAGAAGAAAGTCTCATAATCTTTGGAATAGCTTGTGGCTGCTTATCTTATTTTGTCCAAACCCTATTTTCCTTTGGTGTTACGCCTGTATTTTCAACCCTATGGATAGTAATGGGTGTGGCTTGTGTTTTTTCTAAAAAGGAAAAAAAGCAAGCTTTTTCATATTCCTTTATCTTTCCCATTATTTCAATTATTATAGGAATCTTTGGCTTTGCTTCTGTTTTCTCTGGGCTCTTCTTTGTTTATTCTATCCTTATTGTCCTATTGGGAATGTTTCCTTGCGGATGGATTGTAATGAATAAAAATATAAAATCCTATATCTCAAACACAAGGGTGGCTCTTTTTGGAGGATGTATTTTTATTATCTTTATCCTTTTCCTTTTGGCTACAAACATATATTTTGCTGATGTTCATTATAAGGCTGGAACAAAAAAGGGAGGAGATGAGGTATTAAAGGAATATGAGGAAGCTATAAGGTTAAACCCAACCATTGATTGGTATCAAGGAGAGGTTATAAGGCTTTTGCTTGAGAGGGCAAAGGGGAAAAGGGATCCCAAATACCTTGAAGAGGTCATCTTAAGCATAAAAAAGGCAATAAACCTTTTTCCTCAGGATGCAAATAATCACAATACATTGGGCTTGGCTTATAATTTTAAAGGAGAGCTTACAGGAAATAAAGATGACAAAGAGGTTATATCCTGTTATAAAAATGCGATCTTTTGGAACCCATTCTATGTTGGTGCATATAACAATATCGGTGTAATCTACGGAAGGAATGCAAATTATGAAGAAGCTGAGAAATATTTTACAGAAGGACTAAGGATTGAGCCAGGAAATGGAATCTCGTTAGAGAATCTTCATAAAATTGCAGATGCATATATCTTTTACAAAAAGATAGATGGAGCAAAAAGGGTTCTTACAAATATTGCAAAATTTTCTCCCGATTATCCAAGGATTATGGAGATATATACAAACCTTGGAAATATCTATAAAGAAAGAAATGAATTGGATAAAATAGAGGAAATATGCCTCCTTATGATAAAGGCAGATAAAAATAATGTTATTGCCCACAGAAACCTTGGCTCAATATATTTTTCACAGAAAAAATACAAAAAGGCAAAAGAAGAATTTGAGTATGTTTTGAAGATAGAGCCAGAGGATGAATATTCAAAGAATTTCTTAAGGTTATGTAAAGAGAAATGATAATTGGAATAGCAGGAAAGATTGGCTCTGGAAAGACAACAATAACGAAGATTTTTGAGAAATATGGGGCTTTTGTAATTGATGCTGATATTGTTGGCCATAGTGTTTTAGAAGAAAGAAAAGAAGAAATAATTAAGGCATTTGGAACTATTGATAGAAAAACCCTGGCAGATATTGTCTTTAAAGATAAAAAGAAGCTTGAAAAATTAAATAAAATAACCCATCCTTTAATTATAAAGAAAATAAAAAACCTGATAAAACATTCTAAAGAGCAATTGATTGTTGTTGCTGCCCCATTTTTGATTGAAACAGAATTAAAGACAATTGTTGATAAAACAATCCTTATAATGTGCGATAAAGACATTATCCTTAAAAGGATGAAAAAAAAGGGGTGGGAAATTTCTGATGTTTTAAGGAGGATGGAAAACCAGCCAAATGATAACAAAAGGATTCCATTTTCTGATATAATAATTGATAACAATGGCCCTCTTTCAAAAATAGAGAAAAGGATAAAAAAAATTATAAAAGAAGAATTAAGATTTAAGCTCTTTGAACATACAGCAGACATTGGAATAATTGCCTTTGGGAACACAAAAGAAAAGCTTTTTGAAAATTGTAGCTATGGGATGTTTTCAATATTAGGAGATTTATCAAATGTCAGGTGTTGCAATAGGATAAAAATTTCATCCACTGGAAAGGGCTATGATGAGATGCTTGTAAATACCCTGTCTGAGCTTTTATTTTGCTTTACAGGGAAAGGCTATCTTCTTAAAAAATTTAAAACAGAGATTATAGGAAATAATGTGTCTGTTTTAGCAAGTGGAGAGAAATTAAGCAAAAACCATATATTAAAGATGGAAATAAAGACGGTTACATATCATAATTTAGAGATAAAAAAAAGACAAGATGGCTGGATAGCCAGAGTGATATTTGATGTATGAAGATTTCCGAACTTGCTCAATGGGAAAAGGAATATGAAGAAGTAATAAAAAGGCTTTCTTCTCCTTTGTCGGCCTCTATTTATCAAGATTTAAGTAAAAGATTAGGAGAGATAAAGGATGCTGTCCTTTTGTTCAAGGAATATAAAAGAATAGAAAAAGAGGAAAAGGAACTTGAAAATCTGCTTAAGGAAGAAGATGCAGAAGAATTGCTGAAGGATGAAATATCAAAATTAGAAGAAAAAAAGGAGCAAATTTTATCAAAGATAGAGGGAATTGGAAAGGAAAAGGAAGATATAAAGAGGCTTATTATGGAGATAAGGCCAGGCACAGGAGGAGAGGAATCTACCCTATTCGTTGCTGATTTATTCAGGATGTACACAAAATATGCTGATTCTGCTTCCTTTAAAACTGAGCTTATAAGCTCAAATCCAACAGGAATAGGTGGTTTTAAAGAGATAATCTTCTCGGTAAGTGGAGATGGCGTATATGAAAAGCTTAAGTTTGAAAGCGGTGTCCATAGGGTTCAGAGGGTTCCTGTAACAGAGGCAAGTGGAAGAATACATACATCTGCGGCTTCTGTCGCTGTTCTTGCTGAGCCTCCAGAGGTTGAGATTTCTATAAAAAATGAGGATTTAAAGATTGATACATTCAGGTCATCTGGCCCAGGTGGCCAACATGTCCAAAAGACAGAATCTGCCATAAGAATTACCCATATTCCAACCGGGATGGTTGTTTCCTGCCAAAATGAGAGATCTCAGCTTCAAAATAAAGAATCTGCCTTAAGGGTTCTTAAAGCAAGGCTATACGAAAGGGAAAGGGCTTTGCAGGAAGAAAGGATAGCTAAAGAGAGAAAAGAGCAGGTAAAAACAGGCGATCGGTCTGATAAAATAAGGACATACAATTTTCCACAATCCAGGGTAACCGACCACAGGATAAATTTAAGCCTTTATAACCTTTCCTCAATCCTTGATGGGAATCTTGAGCCATTGATAGAAAGATTAAAGGAAAAGCTTGGGTAGTAATTAGGGGAATAGGGGACGGACAGTTATACCAAAAATCAATTGAATTTCAAGTAAGAAAATTATCTCTTTAAGATTGATTTTCGGTAATCCTATGAAAAAAATCCTAAAAATCGGGGTTTAAGAATTCGGGGTTCGGGAATTTCAATCTTTATCCCGTTTATCTCGAATTCCGTCTTGTTAAATTTTCTCAAAAGATTTCCCTAAAAGCAATTTTGTTTTGGTATAATTTTCTCTCCCTTTAAATTACTTATTCCTACCTGATTTTTATATGGAGTAAATTCGGCTTTTTTAAAAATTTTGCTTGACAATAAGACTCTTTTATAATATTACTTAATAAGTAATATGAAAGGAGGAAAATTATGGATGAAAAATATCCCGATTGGGTAGTAAAATGTAAGAAGGAAGGAACAGCAATACATAAGATAGGAAACAATTTTTACCTATACGAAGTAACAAGTAAGTGGGACAAAAAAATGAAAAGGCCAAGGAAGATAACCAAAGGCTATTTGGGAAAGATAACAGTTGATGGTTTGAAGGAGCCAGGATACAAAATTAATTAATGGCTCATCCCGGATTATAGTGGATAGGGTATGGATAGGGTTTAAAGACACCCATAGAGGAACATCCTTGAATGATCTTTAACTTCATATACTCCTTATCCCTATAACCATAAGCCCTTCTGATAATATTTCTTGCCTTAAGGTTAGTTCCTTCTATGTAGCCAAGAGGGACCTTCTTATCACAGTAAGCTATAATACCATCAATGTGTTTATCTATCATCTTGGCAAACTTCTTGTAAAGTTTGATACATCCTCTATTGTCATTACCTTACATAGTTCACTTGTTTGATGGGCTAGTTCTTTGGTGATTCTAGCATATCTTTCCAAGAATTCTAAGCTTTCTGTCTTTATTCCACAATTAGGGCAGTTAACCCTTTTCTTCTCAAATACTAAAACAGTTGGATACTTCCATAGATGTAGATGGCGAACCTCCTGAATACGGGAATCATAGTATGTTGTTAAGACCCTTTTACATCCACTACAGATATACCTTTTTCTCTCTCTATTTAAGAATAATATTACCTTCTCTATGTCACCCTCTTTCCTTATTTCCATATCCACCACAAAAAATCCTTGACATCCTAATAGCTCTGTAAGATAATCTTTATGTTGCATCGTTTGGGTCCTCCTTTCTTTTCCTTTCTTTCTTTTTTTGAGATTTAAGGAGTATAATATATTACCCAAATAGATGCAACTGGCTTAAATTCTTAAATATTATTTACCCATTATATTCCGTGAAGAGCCTAATTTACAAAGTAAATTTTTCTTGACAGAGAATGTGCTTTTGAATATAATTTTTATAATGAAGATTTTATATCTAGGAGGTGATGTCTG
>JBFMED010000211.1:0-2310 GCA_040753475.1 bacterium | reverse complement strand
TTTTTTCATCGTTTTGCCGATATATAATCCAAAAGGGGAAAAGAAAAAGGTTCGGTTGCAAGCTACCAAATATCTTTTCCCTTTTTATTTTATAAATCTGCTCTTAATTTATTTATCGGCAATTTTTCAAAAAAACTTTAGAGAAATTTTTGGAAAGGGTGACTACAATAAAAGAAAATACCAGGAGGGGTAAAAGACAACCTTTTTCCCTTTTAGGTGGGTCTTCTTGAATCTGCCTTGATAGACAACAAAACCTTTGGATAGATTTAGCTTCTCCATCAGATAGATTAAGCTCTTTGGAACCTCTTCGCTTTCTGAATTCTTAACCTCTATGGGGACAATCTCTTCCTTATCAATAATAAGATCTACCTCATGGAATTGATCTCGCCAGAAATAGATATTTCCTTTAAACCTTGGAAAGAGAAAGGAAGAAATAGCGCTTTCAAGAATTTGGTCTTTATTCGCCCCAAAGAGGTTACCCAGACTAGGGTCAATTATGTGGCCCTTTGGGTTCGAACGCAACCTCTCCTTTAGAGAGCTACTAAACTTTGGTAGACGAAAGTAAAGCAATGAGCGTTCTAAATAGGAAATATACCTTTCTACCACAACCCTTGAAATACCTAGTGTCTGCGAAAGGGTAGTTAGATTTAACACTGAGCTGGTATTCTTTCCCAGATAATAGAATAATCTTTCAAGAGAGGATGGTTCCCTAATCTTATACATTTCAACCACATCCCTAAAGATTACCTTGTCTAATATGTCATCCTTAAGAAGCCTTGGAAACATCTCCTCCTCCTCTTCATATAGATGGGGAAAACCCCCTTTTTGTAAGAAGCTTCTGAAAAGAATCCTTATTTCCTCAATAAAAGGCGAAAGGGATAAAGGGAAAGAATTAGGGAAACCTTCTCTTTGGGCGATATGCTCTTTTAGGTTAAGGGTTTCCGCAAAAAGCCCAATATATTCCCGAAAGGAGAATGGGAAAAGCATTTCTTCTATTGTCCTACCCGCTAAGGAGTCAACCTTTTGGGTTAAAAGGGAGATAGAAGAGCCTGAAATAAAGAATTTTATAGGAAATTTCCTGTCAATATAGAGCTTTACGGTCAATTCCCAATCCTTTAAAAATTGTGCCTCATCAAGGAAAAGATAAGCCCTTCCTTCATTAAACCTTTTACCCCTGTATTCTTCATAGACCCTAAGGATTTCCTCAAGGGGGATTTTTAAAAGAGGGTCATCAAACGAAATATAACAGATATCCTTTGGATTTATTCTATCTTTTATAAGCTTATCTACTAATTGATAAAGGAGGGTTGTCTTTCCAACCCTGCAGGGACCTTTTAGAAGAATTGCCCTCTCTAAAGGAAGATAGGATAAAAATCTAGAAAAGATCTCTCGTTTGAATTCGGGTAAAAATACCGTGGGAACTCTACCGGTCTGCCACCAGGGATTGTGAAATGAGAGTCGCTCAGATAGAGAATATTTATTATTCATAAATAAATTTTACAATATTATTATAATTTTGTCAATTCTAATTTACAATAATATTTTTATAAGGGAAAAGAGGAATAGAAATCCTTTAATGCTTGGGCTATATCTGGCTTTGAAATAGAGGAAAGGAAATTCCCTGCATCCTTTATAACATCCATTAAAATATCCCTTTGTGAGAGATAGAAGGGTATTTCTTTAGAAGAAACATACTTATTTTCCTCATTATAGAAATGCAGGTTAAGTAAGGGCTGATTAGATAAGACATCAAGCATTGCTTTGTCTTTTTCTAGGAAAAACAAAGCCTCTGCCTTTATTGGGTCTTTTTCTGCTCGGTCAGATAATTCCAAATAAAGCCTGATTATAGGATAGGTGGGAAGCTTATAAAGCTCAAATCGATAAACTATAGAAAAAAATGGGATGGAAAGAACATCCTCATTTTTTAGCTTCAAAGCCAAAGAAACAAAATTTCCTTCCCTTATGGCAATACAACCACAACGTTCCCTAATACTTCCCATTCCATCCATCAATTTAGATTGTATGTGTTTAGCTCCTTAATATGTGTTTAAGCTTAAAGAGCCAGAAACGAATTGTTTAATTGTATGTTTAGCTTTAGCTAAACACGTACGAAATTTCCGTGTAGACGAAGCTTGACAAGGCATTATTTGTAAGAGTATATTTGTAAGTAGAAAGTTTTTAGGGAAGTAAAGGTATGATTACAGATGATGCAATAGAAGAAATAAAAAATAAAATAATTAGCCAATTCAAACCACAAAAAATAGTTCTTTTTGGTTCCTATGCCTGGGGGAATCCAAAAAAGGGAAGCGA
>JBFMED010000210.1:0-5400 GCA_040753475.1 bacterium | reverse complement strand
AAATATATCAATGTGGAGATTTACAAATATTGGACTCAAGGCTATGAAGAAATTGGAAAGATGCTTAATGGAATGTTGAAACAACCTGAGAAGTTTTGCCAATGATAATCTGTTCTCTGCTCGCTGCCTTCTACTTTCTGCTAATCGACCTGATGAATAAGGGATTGCGAAAGGTATTATAGAATTTGTATAATGTGATTAAGAGGAAGTATAGAGAATGGTGGTTTCTTTGGATGCAAAAGGGAGAGATTAAAGGTCAGCAATGACAATAAAGATTATAGAGAAACAACCTCACATTAAAAGGTGAGATTTACATAATAAAAGCTCAAGAAAAAACTTTAAAGATTCTCTTCCTTTTTCATGCCATAGAGAGAATCGCAAAATGGAAGCTTAAAGAAGAAATGGTAGTTGAAACCCTTATTCTCCCTGAGGAGGCAATAGTTGGTCATAGAAATAGATAAAGGAAAAAACAATAGTTGGTGACAAATTCAAAAATTAAGTCTAATAATATCAATATGTTATGAATTTTGCTGTTGAATGCAGGCTTTAATGAGGAAACTTAAACACATACTTAATCCCTATTCCTCCCTTAATGCATCAGAAAGGGAAATTTTTGAGGCAAAGAGGGCTGGATACACAGAAAAAACAATAGAAAGAATAAAAGAAGAAAAAGAAATCCAGAGAATAGAATGTGTAGAAATGGCAAAGGGAAGGGATGAGATATAATAGACATCACCTGGAAGCTTAATAAGAAAGGGGATAAGCTTTCCGATTAAAAGCCCAAGAGAGGTTCCTAAAATTGTTCCCAAAAAACCAATTATTCCTCCCTCAATAAGGAAAATAAAGGCAATTGAGGCTTTTCCTGCTCCAAGTAGCCTCAATATCCCAATTTCCCTCTTTTTCCTTATAATGGTTATGGTTAATAAAGAAAAGAGGGAAAATAAGGAAACCAAAAGGATAATTAAGAGGATAATTGCCATTACTTCTCTCTCAAGCCTCATTGCATCAAAGAGGCTTTTATTAAGCTCATTGTATGTCCTTATTAAAAGCTCCTTTGGTAGCATTCTACACAACCTCTCCTTTACCTCTTCTGCTTTTGAGACATCCGATAATTTTATCCCTATCCCAGAGACACCCTCAATTCCAAAGAGTCTCTTTGCAGATGATAGGGTTATATAGGAAATAGAGCTATCCACATCATACATTCCCGAGGTAAAGATTCCACAAACCCTAAAATCAAAAGCCTTTGGCATTGCTAGGTCCTTTGCTGTAATTAAAGAAACACGGCTGCCAATATTAGCTTGGATATTAAACGCAAGCTCATTTCCTATAAGAATAGAATTTTCATCTTTTAAATTCTCTCCACTTATCTCTATTCCCTCTGGTTTGTCCAGACCTAAAACAATCCCACCCGATGCTGTTTTTCCCTTAAATATTGCCTCTTGTTCAATGTAGGGAAAGATGCTTGTAATCTTAAGATCCTCTATTCTTTGCAAGATTTCCTCGTAATTCTCAATGTAGTTCTCAATATGGGTTATTCTAATATGGGGGGATGTTCCAACAATCCTTTTTTTAAGCTCTCTCTCAAACCCATTCATTACGCCCAAGACAACAATCAGGGAGGAAACGCCAAGGGCGATTAAGAAAATGGAAATAAGGCTAATAATAAAAAAGATTCTTTCCCCTTTTTTTCCAAAGATATTTCTTAAGGCAATGAGGAATCTAAAATCCAATTAAAATTTCTGGAAAGGGTTTTGGGTAATAAAGGGGTTTAAAAAGAGAGGTAATCTTGTCTGTATTATCTACCTTAAGCAGCTTAAAGATTTCTAAAAATTTCTCGCTTAATTTTTCCCTTATATTTTTCTTTATATCCTCCCCTAGCTCAAAGAATTCCTTTTTAAATGGACCAAAACCCTTTTTCCTTGTTTTGTAGAGAAATTGGGTTTCTGTCTCTGTCTCCTTCATCTCTTTCTTACAGGCTTCCTTTAAATAGCTATAAATTTTTTCCCTTAAGTCATCTGGGATAAGGTTATAAACCATATTCTGGAATTCTGTTGCAAGGTGAACCTCACATACATCTGTTTCTGGAAATTTATTGAAGAGCTCAAGAGGAAGGGTTGATGCACCGTGCTGGACAGTGCCAGCCAGCTTATATTCCTTTGAAACCCTTGAGAGGACATCTAATGTATTAAAATCAAGCTTTACATCAGCTACGCCACCAGATGGAAGGGGAATTCCTCCGTGAACCGTGCCTGTTTGAACCGCCATTTTTGAAATGCCGATATTTATCACACGCTTTTTAATTTCTTCAAGATAGCCCCTCATATATTCCCTTAGCTCCTCTTCGGTTGAATTTTTCCCCCCTATTTCGCCTATTTCTCCACCCAAAGAGACAGTTATCCCTTTTGGCTCAATCTTTCTTATATATTCTGTAAGCTCTGCGGCAGATGTAAAATTATTCCTTTGCTGCTCATAAACATTTGGCTGTGAAAGGTCAACCAGAACAGATGTATCAAGGTCTATATTGTAAAATCCAGCATCAATTACATCCTTTATTAAAGCCTTTACATTCTCTATATCCTGTGGGATTTTCCTTCTTATCTGGAAGTGGTCTCCCTGAATGAATATGGGAAAGTTTATTCCTTCCTTTATCCCTGCGGCTATAATTGATGTAGCATATTCATCCCCTGGTTGCTCGGTATATTCCATCTCGCTCCTTGCAATCTCAAAGATAAAGAGGAAGGAATTAGCAATTTTAGAAGCAGAGAATACAGCCCTTGCTGTATCATAGGTAAGGCCTCTGATATTAACTGCAGGAACAGTAATGTTTGGAAATTTCCCCTCACCCTTTTCAGCATAGAATGGATATATGGACGATGGGATTATCCCAAGGTTATAGCCTATCTCCCTGATAAGCCACCGAGATGCACTTTTTATTGAAGCATCTTCATTAAAGAGGCTGTTATAGACAAGGGAATCAATGAGCTTCTCCCTTATAGCCTCAATATCCAAAACAGTTGCCCTTTCCCCTTTTATCCCTATTTTCCCTAAAATAGCCTCTAAAAATCCTTTTTTATCGTAGGTTTTATTCATAATTCCAAAGTATACCTTAAAAGAAATATTTTTGTCCATTACCTTTTTTCAAGGGTTTTGGATTTAGGATTTATGGTTTATTACTCACTTGTCAGAAGGTGAGGAGAAACTTAACCTAAAGAAAGAGGCAGAAAAAACCACCCAAACCCTTGAAAGTCTGTAAAAAATAAAATTCTTGACTTTTTTTGCCAGATTTTGTTAAAATTGTCTCAATAAAAAAGAAAAAAATATACAAAATTGTCTTTAAGGAGGAAACTTATGAACCGGGGGTTGGTTGAAGATTACATCTTAGAATATACCAAAAGACCCATTCCTCCCTTAATAGAAAGGGATTTAAGAATAGCCCAAACAGATAGAATAATCTCTATAATCGGACCAAGAAGGGCAGGAAAAACATACTATTTCTACCAGTTAATGCGGGATAAGAAGGAAAAAGCCCTTTATCTAAACTTTGAAGATACAAGGCTAATCGAACTAAATTTTAAAGAGATAAGGGATTTAATCAGAATCTATAAAGAATTTAGGGGGAAAGAGCCTGAATATTTATTCCTTGATGAGATTCAGAATATTCAAAATTGGGAACTTGCAATAAGGGAAATCCTGGATACCCAAAGATACAAAATCTTTATTACTGGCTCTTCTTCAAAACTACTCTCTTATGAGATTGCCACTTCTTTAAGGGGAAGAACCTTTAAGTATTTGCTCCTTCCTTTTAGTTTCTCAGAGTTTTTAAAAGCAGAAGGAAGCCCTTTAGGAGAAGCCCTTTCAAAGGAGGAAAAGGCAGAAATAAGGGGTAAATTACGCAGATATTTAGAATTTGGAGGTTTCCCAGAACTCGTTAAAGAAAAAGAGAAGGAGCGGATATTAAAAGGGTTTTATGAACTAATCCTTTTCCGTGACCTGGTGGAAAGGCATAAGTTAAAGAATATCGCTTTGGCAAGATTTCTTCTTTCAAACTTTTCTCAAAATCTTTCTTGTGAAATGAGCATAAATAAAATCTTTAACTTCTTAAAATCACAAGGAAAGAGGGTTGGGAAAAATACCCTATATGATTATTGCGAAAAGATAGAAGATTCAGTAAGTGTATTCTTTCTCTTGAGATATTCAGAAAAGATATATCAGAAAGAAGCCTGGCCTAAAAAGGTCTATCTTTGTGATACAGGTCTTTCAAAGGTTGTCCGAGCTCAGGAAGACATCGGAAAACTAATGGAAAATGCTGTGTTTTTAGAACTATTAAGAAGGCAGAACGAAAGACCACTGATTGAGCTCTATTATTACAAGGATACAAGTGGGAAAGAGATAGATTTTGTTCTAAAAGAAAAGACAAAAGTAGAAGAGTTGATTCAGGTTTGTTATAACATAGAAGAGATTAAAACAAAAGAAAGGGAGTTTAAATCCTTAATCACCGGAGCTAAAAGATTAAATTGCCAAAACTTAACTGTAATTACCTGGGATTTGGAGGCAGAAGAAGAATTTAAAGGCTTTTGGGTTAACCTTATTCCCCTTACAAAATGGTTGATAGATAAAGGTTAAAGGAGAAGGTATATTTGTATGTGTTCAGCTCATTTTGGGAAAGAGGCACGATATCGGGGTTAAGGATTGGGGGTTAGGAGCTAGGGATTGAATTTTTATTATACCACCCCGAATCTTTAAACCCCGGATCCCAAACCCCGATAAGATAAATGAATTTAAAACAGCTAAACACATAAGCTTAAAAGAATAAAAGAATTAGAGGGATTAAGTTGGTAGGCTTAAGCTAAGATTTATTTTGGGAGGAAGATAGATGAATCAGAAAGAGAAAAAGTCAGTAAAAGGTGAGTGGCAAGAGATAACAGACCCTGATGGGAAGCAGAAAAAAATTTTTGAAGCCTCAAAGGAGATATACCACAAGCTTTTCAGTTCAGAACATCAAGAGGATTGGTTTCATTTTAGGAAATATATCTTAGATACTCAGCAAAAACTGAAGAATAATTCAAAAACTGATCCTAAAGATCATTATTATGTTGCTATTGTTGGCACTGAGATCCGTGGAATGGCTTTTTTCACTACATACCTGAGGAAGCGTTTGGCTTTTATAAGCTATTTTGGTGTATTGGAACCATATAAAAACAAACTACTGGCTGGAAAAGGCATTTTGAAATTAATGGAGGTAAATAGAGAAGGCTGAAGAAATTCCTTTTGGTGAGGTAAGTTTGAAGTCGCAAGGAATCACTGTTTTCATTGCTTATGCACCAGAAAATCTACAATTAACGAAGTTTCTTGCTAGCTACCTGGAAGATACAGGCATTCGTGTTCTATACTGGGACA
>JBFMED010000209.1:0-5149 GCA_040753475.1 bacterium | reverse complement strand
CTAAATCCTTTTTCTTCTTTGCCATTTTGGGTATTATAGAGATTTTACAATTGCCTTGTCAAGTAAGGGTGTATACTTGTTTCGTACGTGTTTAGCTACCCTATAGCTAGGCACAAAGGAGCAAAGGGACGTAAACAGGCACAAAGGAACGTAAACAGGCACAAAGGAACAAAGGGACAAAGGCACGTAACAGGCACAAAGGAACAAAGGGACAAAGGAACAAAGAAAGCAAGTAACAAATAAACTCTGTGCCTTAAGTGCCTTTGTGCCTTAAGTGCCTATTTCCCATTTTATTCTCACCTAGCTAAACACGTACCTTGTGTTCAAATTTGCAATTCCTTTATTTTCTCCCAGGTTTTTGGGAATTTCTCGCAATCTGTATGTGGAATAAACATAGAGGCAATGTATTCATTCATAAAATCAGAAGAATTGGAAAGCTCTATATTGGTAATGGAATTTGCTGTTTTCTTTATCTCCTCCATTATCTCTTTTGAAAAAGCCATAAGGGTTGCTCCAATTAAAGAGCCATTTCCAAAGAAATGGAATCTATCCAAAGGTATCTCGGGAAATAAGCCAATTTGAATTGCTTTTTCTGGAATAATGTGAGAGCCAAGATTTCCTGCAATTATCACCCTTTCAATATTATTTGGCTTCATCCCTGCTGTTTTAAGAAGAACAGATATTCCCGCAAATATTGCTGCCTTTGCCCTCATTATGTTATCAATATCAGCCTCTGTGATTACAAGCTCCTCGTTGTTTAAGCTTTCAAAAGCATTGGCAATAACATATTCCCTTTCCCTTATCCTTTTGTTTTCTATTTTTGGCGAAAACTTACCCTTCTGGTTTATTATTCCAGAAAAGAGCATCTGGGCTAATATCTCAATAATACCTGCACCACATATTCCCCTTGCTTTTATCCCTCCAATGGTAGTAATTTCAGGCTCTCCCATTTTATCTATTACAATCTCATCAATTGCTCCCCTTTGTGCCCTCATTCCACACTTAATTCCTCCTCCCTCAAAGGCAGGCCCGGCTGAGGTGGAAGCTGAGAGGAGAAAATCAGAGTTTCCCAAAACAATCTCACCATTTGTTCCCAAGTCAACATAAAGGGTAAGAACAGGGGATTTTGCAATACCACAAGCAACAATGCCTCCGGTTATATCACCTCCAATGTATGAAGAAACAAGGGGAATGGTATAAAGAAGGGCTGAAGAGCTAAATTTAAGGCCAATAGATTCTGCCTCAATTGGAATAGAGCTTGCAAATGCTGGAACATAAGGCTCTTCCCTTATGTACTTTGGGTCTATGCCAAGCAACAAATGTGTCATTGTTGTATTTCCAGCACAGACAATGTAGCATATTTCATCTAATTCTACCTTTGTCTGATGAAGAAGCTCCTTAATTATCCCCTTTATTGTTTCTGTAACCTTTTCTTGTAGCTTGTAAAGCCCATTATTCTTTTGTGAATAAATAATCCTTGTGATAACATCATCGCCGTACATAATCTGCTTGTTATAATCTGAAGCTTCCGCAAGAACACTTTTATTCCTTAAATCAAGAAGCCTTCCGTATACAGAGGTTGTTCCAATGTCAAAGGATAAAGCATAATGGCTTTTTTCTCTATCCCCTCCCTCTATTCTAATTATTTCTTTATCCCTCATCGTTGCTGTTATTTTAAAATCATCCTTCCTTAATTCTTTTGAAATGGTTTTTAAGCAATCAAATGAAATTTCATAATCTAAGCCAAGGCTCCTCTTTATCCTTCCTACATCATCAATATTATCGTCCTTTGTTGGAACAGCAAGCTCAATGTATCTCTTTTCAATTAAAGGAGAAAGATTGAATTTCTGAATAAGGGTTGTATCTTGAAATAAAGAGCCATTTTTTAAAACATTTTTGTCTAATATAGGAGAAAATTCTGGAATCCTTATTTTAAGGTTTTCTCTAGGCTTTACCTGGCAGGCAAGGATAAAATCACCTTTTTTTGCTTCGGGAAAAACGCTTCCCTCCTCAAGGATAACCCTACATTTTCCACAGGTTCCAAGACCACCACACCCTGCTGGGATAAATAAAGATGATTTTGTTATTGCTGAAAGGATTGTCTCTTTCTCATCTATTTCTATCCCCCTTTTTGATGGCTCAAAGGTGATTTCAAACATTGTATGTGTTTAGCTATTAGCTTTTGGCTATTAGCCATTAGCTTTGGAATTGTAAATTTTGTACGTGTTTAGCTACCCTATAGCTAGGCACAAAGGGGCAAAGGGACAAAGGCACAAAGAAAGCAAGTAACAAATAAACTCTGTCCTTTGTGCCTTAAGTGCCTTTGTGCCTATTCCCCATCTTATTCTCGTCTACCTAAACACATACGAAATTTTAAATTGCAAATTTTAAATTGTAAATTTTTTTCTTAATAAAATCTACATCAACATTTCTCTTTCATTTTACAATTTACAATCTACAATTTGCAATTTACAATTATGTTTAGCTTTAGCTAAACACGTACAAGATTTGTATGCAAGGTTTTTAAATATAACAGCTTAAGTCTTCCCCAAAGTAATCAGATGTTGTTGCATAAGCCCTTACCCTACAGCCACCACAGGTCTCCTTATAGACACATTTTCCGCATTTGCCTTTAAGATTTTCCCTATTTTTAAGCTTACCCAAAAATGGATTTTTTAAAATCTCCTTAAGGGATTTTTCCCTAATATTTCCCAATGATTTTTTAAAAAATTGGCAGGGATAGATATTTCCCTCGGGAGAAATATTTATAATCCTTTCTCCTGCCTGGCAGCCATTGCCTATCTTTATTTCTGGCTTCTTTTTCAAAAGATATATCCCATCACAAGGGTTGTCAGCGGTTAATATCTCCATTTTAATCCCTTTTTCTATTTTTTTGATAAGGTATTCTATTGCCTTAATTCTCTCCCCTTTTCCCACATCCATCCTTTCTTTTCCCCTTCCCGTATAAACCAGGTGATAGAGGCAGAATCGCTCTATTCCCTCATCTTCTGCAAGCCCAATTACATTTGGTAGCTCATCTATATTTTCTTTAGTCAAGGTAAATCTTATTCCCCTTTTTATCCCACATTTCTTTAAAATTCGCAGTCCCTGCAAGGCTTTATCAAATGAACCAGAAATTCCCCTAAATCTATCGTGTGTTTCTTTTATTCCATCAATGCTTATTCCAACATATTCAAAGCCTCCATCTTTTATTTTAATGGCAATGTCCTCTGTAATTAGAGAGCCATTTGAGGAAAGGCAGGTTTTTATCCCTTTGTTTTTTGCATAGCTATTAAGCTCAAATAGATAATCATAAAGCAAAGGTTCGCCACCTGAGAAAAGAATAACCTTAAAATCCAAAGATGCTAATTCATCTATAACATAAAAAGCTTCATCCTTGCTTAATTCATCCCCTTTATTTTCCTCTGCATCAATATAGCAATGCTTGCAAGAAAGATTACATTTTCTGGTTAGGTTCCAAACTGATATTTTTGACGGAAGGGTTTCTTGAAAAGAGCCGGTAAGAAGCCTAGTAAATCTAATCATTTTCTTTTTAATCTAAAAATGGAGAGAACAAAACCAATTGGACATAAAAAAACGCACCAATACCTAGCTGTAAATGAGGAGAGAAACAAGAATATTCCAAAAAGGGGAAGAATCCAGTAGTAACAGGAAGGAAAGAAAGAGGCATCAAGGTCAAAGCAAAGGACTAATATAAAAGCAAGGAATACATATTTTATGTAAGGATTTGAATAAAGCCTTATATCAGGACCAGAGATTTTTCTTGAGATATTGTTTGTTATATCCTGGATTGTTCCAGCTGGGCAGAGAAATCTGCAAAATAGCCTTCCAGAAAGACTTAAGGGAATTGCAATGTAAAGAATAGGGTTTCTTAAGGTTTTCGCAGGGCAATATAAGAGATTGCATCCTGAACAGGCAATCCAGGGAAAAGAATATGGGCAAAATTTTATGGGAATAAGAATGGGAAAGAGAAGAATAAGGGAGATAAGTTTTACTATCCTTCTGATAATGGATAGCTTCATTGCGTTATAAAGTTTATAGTGTATGCGATTTAATAATTCGGACAAAATTTTATCAGAATAAGGTGTAGATAAAAGGACCAACCGCACTTGATTGGGCAAAGATAAGAAGCAAAGCGAACAGGAGCAAAACAATAACCATTGGAATAAGCCACCAGAGCTTTCTTTGCCAAAGAAATCCTATCAATTCGCCCATTATTCCAAACCTTGTAATTATTCCTTTAATTATCTTCATTTTTTCTTACTATAAATTTCTCAAGCACCAATACATCCATTCCACTTTTACTAAATGTGTTAAAGGCATTCTCTGGCGTATTAACAATAGGCTCTCCCTTTAGATTAAAGGATGTATTTAAAACCAAGGGAATGCCTGTTGCCCTTTTAAACTTTTCAATAAGCCTGTAATACCTTGGGTTTGTCTCCTTAAATACAGTCTGAAGCCTTCCTGTTCCATCCACATGGGTAATTGCAGGAATAATATCCCTTTTGTCTTCCAAAACATCTACCACATAAAGCATAAACCTTGCAGGATAATGCAATGATGGATTAGAAAGGTCAAAATATTTGTTTGTTTCTTCAACCAGAACAGATGGTGCGAATGGCCTAAATGGCTCTCTAAACTTTATCTTTATATTCACAATATCCTTCATCTTTGCCTTTCTGGGATCTGCAAGGATTGACCTATTTCCCAATGCCCGAGGACCCCATTCAAATCTTCCCTGAAACCATCCTACAACCCTATCATTTTGAAGATAGCCAACAATTCTTTCAAACAATTTCTCATCATCCTCAATATATTCGTAAGGAATATTATTTTTGTCAAGGAATTCCTTTATTTCTCCAAAGCTATATTCCTTTCCCCAAAATGCATGCCCCATCACAAAGCTCCTTTCCTTTCCAAGGAGGCTATGATAAGTATGTAAGGCTGCTCCCAATGCACCTCCACCATCGCCTGCCTGCGGCTGAATATATAATTCCTCAAATTGCGTCTCCTTTAATACCCTTCCATTGGCGACGCTATTTAAGGCAACACCTCCAGCAATGCAGAGCTTTTTAAGACCTGTCTCTTTATAAAGGCAATTTACCATATTTAAAATTGCCTCTTCTGT
>JBFMED010000208.1:0-3213 GCA_040753475.1 bacterium | reverse complement strand
AACAAAAACACAAGAAATCTCAACCTATAATGAAATCCTTGAGACAATCCTTACCGCAATGAAAGAAAAAGATATGGAAATCCAGGAGCTATCATCCATCAATCCCTACTTTGAAGCAGAGGTTATCTTAACCCTTTCTCAACAAGAAGATATTCCCTTTATTGAAAACAACGAACCAATTAACTTAACCATAAAACCAAACAAAACAGAACTTTCCCTTAATGAGGAGCTTATCCTTAATCTTTCCTCTGATAACCCAAACCTTGCCTTAATGAACATATCCCTTGAATATGACAAACATAAGCTTAATTTAATAAACGAGAAAGACCAATTCTTCCTGGGAACAAGTGGCAAAACCCTCATTTTCAAAGCAATCTCAGAAGATCCAGAATCAACCATAAAAATTATCCCAATTCAAGCAAGGAATATGGCAAACAAAGAAATGCAAGCCCAAGAGGTCTCAATAACCCTAACCTCACAATCCCCACAAATCTCAGAACTCCTTAACTCATACCCCAATCCAGCAAATCAGGGTTGCTACATTCCATTTAAGCTAGCAAAAGACAGCAATGTTTCCTTTGAAATCTACAACATCCTCGGACAAAAGGTAAGAACAATAAATCTAGGACAAAGAAAGGCTGGCTCATATACCCAAAAGGATAGAGCAATTTTCTTTGACTTAAAGAATGATAGTGGACAAAACCTTTCCTCTGGATTATACTTTTATAAAATAAAGGCAGGTGATTTCTCTGCTACCAAATCAATGGTGGTGAAATGAGAAATATGTTTTTCTTGACATTGGCATTTTATCTTTGTAAAATAAAAAGAGATTGAAATGGTTGTTGTGCTTGTGAATATGTGGAAAGCTTGCTTTCCAAAACAGGGTGAGCAACCCGAAGGGTTGGTCAAGCGAAGCGTCAGGCTGGCATATTCACAAAGATTATAAAAATGTAAAAGATGAGGTGATGTAAGATGTTTAAACAAACATTAAGAAGCAAAGGGATGGCTTGCCTGATTGCATTAGGCTTGCTGGGAGGATTAGGCTGGGCTCAAAATGAGCCTAAGGGGACAGAGGCTTTAAAGCCCCAAGAAACTTTGGGGACAGCAGGGACAGAAGAAGTCCACCCTGTATATCCTGAGGAATATGTGCCAAGGGTGATAATTGAACAAAAACAGGGGACAGGAACAGGTGAGTTTGGATTTAGAAGATGGGAAGGAGAGCCAGAGTGGCCTACAAGCTTTGTGCTTAATAGTAAAGGCGAAATTTGTATACTTGACCATTTAAACAATCGCATCCAGATATTTAGCAACTCTGGTAAATATCTTAATTCTATCCCTATAGAAAGCTATAAGTCAGCATCAGAGGAAGAAATTGAAGAATCTATGAAAACATGGAATCCAATAGGTTTTGATTTTGCAACGATAGCTGCAAGAGACTTATACATTGATAAAGATGATAACTTTTACCTAGACCAGCATAGAATGAATGTAAAGCCAGGGGGAGAAACCATAAGAGAAACAAGACGGATAAAACACACAAAGACTGGAAAGAGGGTGTTTTTATCTCAGGAAAAACTTGAAAAGATTGCATTGCTGCAAGACCAAAACCAAGGGCTTTTTATTGAATTGGGAACTGGAAAATCTCAGATTAAAGAGAAATATCAAATTAAGCTGATGCCTAAGGCAACCAATACTCAAAATGTAGAGATTCAAAATCTCAAAGACAATTCAACAAAGACAATTCAACTTAAGTTTGAGAGACCCTATAGTGAAACTGAATTTGTTAAAACTGATAAAAATGGAAATATTTACATATTTACCCGTCTGCCTCATCAAATCCGTAAGTATAATCTTCAGGGAAAAATACTTTCCATACTAAATGTTAGCTCAACACCTCGCATTGACAAAGAAGGAAATATCTATCAGATGGAGTTGTTGCCTGACCCACAATATCCAGCTTCATGGGGAGAAGAATTGTGGTTATTAAAAGTTATCAAATGGGAGGTAAAGAAAAGATGAAAGGAGTAAGTCTTTTAAGATTTATAGGGATAATATGGGCTATATTTGGCTTATTTAATCTGGGTTTTCCAATAACTCGTAATCAAGTTGTCCAAAATGCCCTAGATTGGGAATACACAGAAAACTGGACACCCCAGATTGACACAGTAACCTTTGGAACCTATACCTTCCAAAGCAATTTTAGAACAGCTGCAAGTGGTGGTGATCCTCCATATAATAGGGAAGCCTATGTATTTGGTGGCGATGATAATGAAGCAACATTTATAAACAGAATAAACAATGGGGTATGTCCTGGAGGAAGCAATACTTCCAATTATGCCCATAGCACAAAATACCTTTATGAGCAAGGATATAATGTAGCAGGTAGCTTAGCAGGTATAGATTGCTCTGCATTTGCTTCTGCTTGTCTTGATTTGCTTCTGCTTGTCTTGAAATTTCAAGAAGAAATACCACTGGACTCGCAAATATATCTTTACGGTTAAATAATAGGAATGAATTAAAACCTGGAGATATGCTAAATTATGTTGGAAACCATGTAATTTTGGTAATGACTAGACCCCAAGCTGGAAATGTTGATACAGCAGAAGCAAAACCTCCTAATGTAATTATTGAGAGAAGCCGACGGATGAATCTAATTGGTAACACCTATCTTCCCTACTCCCCCTTCCCCCAATTCAGCAATTGGTCCCCACCAGAAAGCCCTGCTACTAATACCAATAGACCTACAATAAGGGTTACAATAAGATCAAGGACAAATATCTTGGCAAATTCTATTGTAATGAGAATTGATGGGGCTACTGTAACCCCAACCCTTTCTCCTTCTTCTGATGCTAACACAATAGATGTTTCATATACGCCAACAACTGCTTTGTCCGATGGGACACATACTGTATCTATCTATGCCAGAAATGAGCTAAATTTAGAGGATGAAGCAACCAATAGATTTTTCATCGATTCCACCCCACCCAAGATAAAGAAGGTTAGAATCTTTTCTGGAGAAAAGAAGGGAAACAATATAATCAATGCAATGACAAGGTATGAAAAGGACTATACCACAGGAAGTATAACCAGCAAACCCTTGTTTGAAGGAAGTATCTTTGTTGAAATAACCTTTGATGAGCCCCTTGATCCAGAAAAGCCATTGAATGTATTCTTTATGATATTTGCCTATTAAACATAGAAAGCAAAGGAACA
>JBFMED010000207.1:0-6297 GCA_040753475.1 bacterium | reverse complement strand
ACAATATTGTTGTTAGACAAAGGATATAGCTGTTCTGATATAAAAGAAATATTACTATTGGATGAAGATACCATAAGAGCTAACGAAAAGAAGTACCTAAAAGAGGGGTTAGATGAACTGTTAAATGTGGATTTTAATAAATATGAAGGTAAGCTAAATAGCAAGCAAAAAGAAGAACTAAAGCAACATATGAGAGAACATTTGATGAAATCAGCCAAAGAGATAGTTGCTTGGATAAAAAATAAATGGGCCATTGAATATACCGAAAGAAGGCATAGTGCCTCTACTACATAGATTGGGATTTTCATACAAGAAAACAAAGTCTGTGCCAGCAAAAGCAGAATTATTATTAAAATAGCTATCAGGAGTCAGCTATCAGGTATCAGCTTTAAAGGTAAGTATTTTACTGAATGTTGAAAGCTACTTATTGGTTGCATTGACTCTTCACCCTCTCTTAATGCCAAGGACATTGGAATCAAAGCAAAGATAGATAAGCACAAGGGCAAAGATTAGCATTACCACAAGGTCTTTGAATGTCTCAGTAATACTCTCATACTCACCACCAAAGTCAATCAAATAGCCTTGTGGCGGACAAATTCCTTTTTAAATGATCCCTGTTTCTATTTTTCTCTCCCTTTTCAATATCACGCTACCAATTCCATAGATTGGATAGATGAAGTCTTTCTGTCAATTTCCTGGATTAAGTTTTGGATAGCATCGACTTCTTTCTCTCCAATTTTTCCTTGTTTTATAGTCATTTTCCCATATATCCAGAGTAGGAATATAGGCAGATACAATTGCCAGATAATCCTCTTTAGGTGAGCAGACAAGATGGATTGATCGTCCTGTTTTCACAATTGCATACATTAACCCACTTTCTCCTTAGGTGTAAGTAAGGGAAAATGGAAAAGTAGGGAAAAAGGGGAAAATATAAAAGAATTTCATTTTAAATTTATATCAACGCTTGTCAAGGAAAAAATAGACCCATATGACTGCGTCAGGTAGATGGTATCCATTTTTATCTACCAAAAATCAAATTATTTCTTTTTTGCAACAAAAAGCTTAAATATAAAATTAAAGTTTTACTTTAACATTTTGTGTTGCAAATCTGCAAATTCAAAGAATAAACTTAAAATCTTAAAGTTTTACTTGAAATTAAAAATGGGTAAGAAAAGGGGCAAATAAAAAAGGCTAATAGCTAACGGCTAATAGCAAATGGCTACTAAATATTCTTAAAGATTTATGAAAGATCCTATAAATCCAACAAGATGAAATTCGGGATGGGCGAGATTCGGGATAAACGGGATAAAATAAGCCTTGAGATTATTGCACCTGGACACCTAAAATTGTAGGTATGAATAAAATTTCACAGAGGAGCCACCAAGAACACAAAGATTTTTTAATTCTTCTTTGAGTCTTTGTGTCTTTGTGTGAGAAACCTACAAATTTAAGTGGATGGAGTACTAGAGCCATTTTTTGAAGTTCTTAACTTCTGAAGTTTAGAAGTTCTAAATTTTACCCTTAATTTATGTTCGGATAATATATATTATGTTAACTTGAATGCATTTTTTTTAAAATTCAATGCCTTTTCTTCTTTCTATTCCTTTATCAAAGGGATATTTTATGTTTTTTGTCTCGCTAATTAGGTCTACCTTCTCAATTAAGCTTTCTGGAAAGCCCCTTCCGGTAAGGACTAGCTCTAAATTAGGCGGTTTTTTCTCTAATATCTTTAAAATCTCTTTTTCCTTTAGAAATCCATCGCGTAGAGAGATAATTATTTCATCTAAGATAAGCATATCATATCTATTCGCTTGATCTTGATAGAGCTTTTTTATAAATTCTAATGCCTCTAAACAATCCTTGCGAATTTCCTCATATTTAACGCCTTTATCAAAATGGGGATGCTTTTTTGCAAAGCCGTATATATCCACACCTAAGTTTTTCAATACCTTTATCTCTCCATAACCCCATTTTTCGGGGTCTTTATGGAAATGGATATAGCAAACCTTAAAGCCCTGGCCAATTGCCCTTATGGCAAGGCCACAGCTAGATGTTGTTTTCCCTTTGCCATTTCCTGTATAAACCTGAATTAGCCCTTTTCTATTATCCATCTTCATATGTTCATCTTTAATAACAAAGCCCATTATACAAAATCCCCTCTCTCTTTACAAGTAAAAACCTGGTTTAAAAAATCCCGCGCACGGACTCTATTCACTTTTCAAAGAGCCAAATAAATCATACCTCATTCTACCCCATTTTGCAAGGAAAGATTGATAAATGAAATATACCATCTTTTACTTTGGCACCAGGAATACATAAGGCTTGTGGGTTATGGGATTTTCCTTTATTATTACCCTTGTTTTATAGACATCCTCTATGTTTTTTTGGGTTATTACATCATTAGGGTCTCCAATCTTATAGGTCTGTCCGTTTTTAAGCAAAAGGAGCCTGTCGCAATATTCAGATGCCAAATTAAGGTCGTGCAAGACAATGAGCACTGTAAGGGAAAGCTCCTTGTTTAATCTTCTTATAAGCTCTAATATCTCTACCTGATGTGTTATGTCAAGGTGGGTGGTTGGTTCATCCAAGAAAAGGAGCTTTGGTTCTTGGCATAAAGCACGGCTTATAAAGGCAAGCTGACGCTCTCCTCCACTTATTTTACTTAGGTATTTCTCTTTAAAACTTATTATCCCGGTTATCTCCATTGCCTCTCTTGCCTTCTCTATATCATTCTTTGTTGTAAAGAGAAATCTTTGGTGAGGAATCCTTCCTAGCATAACAAGCTCATCTACCTCCATATCAAAGGTAATCTCTTCAACCTGAGAGACTATCCCTGTCATCTTCGCAAATTCCTTAAATCCCATTTTTTTAATCTGTGTTCCATTAAATAGAACCGTCCCCTTTTTTAGAGGAATTATCCTGGTTATTGCCCTCAAGAGGGTTGTCTTTCCACTTCCATTTGGCCCAATTATGCCAAATATTTCGTCCTTTTTTACCTCAAAGCTTATATCTTTAAGGGAAAATCCATCATATCCACAAAAAATACCTTCTACCTTTACCATTTCTTTCTTATTAAAAAATAGCTAAATACCAAACCTCCAATGATGCCTGTAATTACACCAACCGGAAACTGGTAGGGTAAAATTATCGTCCTGGCTATGGTATCGCAAAAAATGAGAAACCCTCCACCTAAAAGCCAAGATGCGACAAGGAGAAGCCTATAATCCCATCCCATAAGGCTTCTGGCTAGATGTGGAACAACCAAGCCAACAAACCCAATGATTCCAGAAAGAGAGACGGCACATCCTATAAGAAAAGATGAGATAAGAAAAAGGGCTTTCTTTGTTTTCTCTACATCTATCCCTAGATGCAATGCGGCTTCCTCGCCAAGCAAAAAGGCATTAAGGGATAAAGAAAATGGCAGGGAGAGAAAAAGACCTAAAATAGAGAAAAAAAGCATTGTTTTTATAAGCCCTAAACTTGATTGTTCTAGCGAACCCATTATCCAAAAGATAATCCCGTGCAGATCTTCCTGCCTTGCTAATGCCATAATCAGCATAATCAAGCCTCCTGAAATAAAGCTTATCATTACACCAAGCAGCAAGAGGGAGGGAAGGCTTACTATCCTATTTCTTGCCGATAAAAAATAAAGGATGAAAATAACAAAGGATGCACCAAGGAATCCACTTAAGGGAAGAGGAAAAGACAAGCTAAGAAGAATGCTTAAGGTAGTTGCCAAACAAGCACCACCAGAGATACCCAATGTATATGGTTCAACCAGGGGATTGCGAAATAGCCCCTGAAGGATTGCACCTGATAGGGCTAATGATGAACCAATAGCAAACCCTAGAATAATTCTTGGAAGCCTTATATCAAAAATGATTGTGTATTCTGTTGTTTTCTTTCCTTCAAGGATTACCTGAATAATGCGTTTTAAAGAGATTGGATATGAACCAACACATAGGGAAAATAGGGATATTAAGAAAACAATTATCCCTCCTACAAATACCAAAAAAAGAAATTTTTTAATCAATATCAGGATGGAGAATCTTTACTATTCTCTTTAATGTCTTTGGAAAGCTTGCTGGCGTTGGGCTTCCTAGGGAATAGGCGTCTACAATATATATTCTCTTGTTTTTTCCTGCATTTATTACCTTTATCCTCTCCCAATTTTTCTTTTCATTCTCCCCGATTATTCCCATTTCCATAATTATTATAACATCGGGATTATCCTTGATAATCTCCTCTTTGCTATAGGGAGAATCTTCATCTGGACCAATGTTTATCCCACCTCCTAATTCAATAAAATCATTAATCATTGCATTTTTTCCAGAAACCCATAATGGATTTGCTCCAATTTGGACAATCACACGGGATTTTGGCCTTTCTTTTGTTTTCTTCTTAACCTCCCCTACCCTTTTCCTTGAAACCTTTACAACCCTTTCTGCCTCCTTTTCTTTTCCTAAAAGCCTTCCCAATTCCATAAATTGCTCACAAAGGCTTGAAAAATTCTTGGGATAAGAAAATAAAACAACATTTATTCCCAAACCCTTAAGCTTTTCAATCTGTGCCTTGTTGCTTAATGGTGTAGCCAGCACCAAATCTGGCTTAAACCCTACAATCTTTTCAATATCAACACCCATTACACTTCCTACCCTTTCTTTGTTTTTTACCTTGCAATATGTGGTGCAGGCGATAAGGCTTTTATCTGCCTTTAAAAGATAAATCTCCTCGGTTATATAGGGAGACAAAGAGATTATCCTTTGGAAGGAATTTTGAGAATATATGGGATTAAAGAGCAAAAAAAGAAAAAATAGCAATGTTTTCATATTAAAATCCTATCCTTATACCTCCATTAACTGACCTTCTGCCTTTAAAAATAAAAAACCCAACCTTCAAAGATTGGGTATTTACACTTCTTTCCCCTTCTTGGAAGGTACTTACCAGAATAGGCAATAGACCGGGCTACCTTTTTTAAAGATTACCGTTGCCAGACAGCACTCTGAATCTCACAGAGATTTCCTTTGCTTATTCGGTTTTTTAATTACTTTCCGTCCTTATCTTCTTTTTCGTCACAACAACAACCCATATTTATCACCCCCTTAAACTAAAAATAATTCTATTGGCTTTAATTCACCTGTGGTTGTATCAATGCTTAAAGCCATCCCCTCTATGGTAAGCAATCCTAAAAGCTCAACATCTTCTTCTTCGCCAAAAATCACATCCGAACCACCCACGCCTTTACCATTTAGGGCAAAACAAGCAATCCCATAATCCCTTTCAATAACTTTACCATCGGCAAGCTTTAAGCGCTTTTTTCCAATTATAGATATACCTATTCTCTTTAGTCTATCCTTCTTAATTACAGAAAATGCTACACCTGTATCAATTATTACATCAATTTCTTCATACCTTGAGGTATCAATAGGATTTGCCACCCTTGCCCCTAAAATCAAATCTTCCTTCATCTTAAGTTAATAATATAATAATAACAAATCCTTTTATAATTTGTCAAGGACTTATTTCTAAACTGCCATACCAAGGTCTAAAAACCAATTTTTACCATTTAAAACCTTCTTACTCATAGTAAACCTAACTGTGTTTTTAAAAATAGGTCCATCATAAACAAAACTTAAGATCATATTCAAAAGATGGCTAATTTCAATATCGGGATTTTGCATTGCCCTATAAAGAACAAGCATACTTTCCTTTCCGCCGCTAAAGGAAACAAATGCCTTCATTTCAAAACCCACCCACAGATCTTGCAGTGAAAAGCGGCAAGATCCATTCCTGTAGCACAATTAGGACATTCCTTTTCGGCCTCTGTAGGTTCAGGAATATCCCCAATCACATCTTGGTATATCTTGTAATAATAAAAATGTTCTTTGTTCATAAACCTTACTTGAGAAGATTTCTTTGCCTCCTCGAATTCTTCATTACAAACCTTTAAACTGACAACCTCTCTTATCCTTGTCATCCCTGAGCCGTATTCCAGTGGTCTTTTGTTCTGCCAGATAAGTTCCTTTGGCAACATATCCTCAAACGCCTTACGCAAAATCCATTTTCCATGGCCATCTTTTATCTTGAGGTCTATAGGTATATCTAATGCTAACCTTATGATTTCGCTATCTATGTAAGGTTGCTTTATCTCTATCCCAAAAGCCTCCCCTAACTTATTGGAGTTAAAGGTAAGTGATTGGGCTATTCTTTTGATGTAACCCTCTAAATCATCTATATCTTCCATAAAGCTGTAGCCGGCAAAGAGTTCATCGCTTCCATCGCCTGTCATCACCTTGT
>JBFMED010000206.1:0-7370 GCA_040753475.1 bacterium | reverse complement strand
ATTTCATTGCACATTGCAATCCATTCCTTAAAATTCATACTATCCCTGTTATTCAAGACCCTCATTGAGGTTGCTTCCATAGCCTTTATATTGGCAATCCCTGCTGGATTGTAGAAAATGCTATGGAAAAAGTTGAGAAGAAAGACGAAAGTAATTTTAGGGTTTGGGTAAAGGAAGCGCCTGTTAAGGGTAGAGCAAACGAGAAGGTAATAGAGCTTTTATCTAACTATTTTCAAATTCCCAAATTAGAAATCAAAATTATTTTCGGCGAATTTTCTCCCAACAAAATTATTGAAATCTGTGGTTAAATCCGGCGAGGGTAGGATTTGAACCCACGGTACCTTTAAAGCACAACGGTTTTCAAGACCGCCGCATTAAACCACTCTGCCACCTCGCCTTTGTCGCTCGTTCCTTATTTACCCCGTTAGAATGCCCCGCTTGCCCCGTTAGATAACCTTGTATCTAACGGGGTGAAGAAACAGGGGGATGGAATTTAGAATATTATCCTCTTTTTTCACACCGGCGTATAATGCTTTGGTGTGAAATTCTAATGGGGTTTACTAATGGTTAAAGAAATAAGGTGAAATCCCAGATTATCATCCTCCATAATGCCATAATCTAGCCTTATATTCTTTGTTTTTATCCCAATACCAGCTGTAATAAACCCTTTTCCATAAAAACCTCCCCTTACAGCAAGATAGGGCAAGACCTCCCTTTCAAAACCCAACCTAATACTGCTTTGCTCCCTTTTATCCTCATCTTCTGCATACCAATCATTAATGTTATTAAGTCCATAGAAATCTATAGCAACTATGGTCTTGTTATCGGGCTTTAAGGCAACACCTCCTACTACGGTTAATGGATTTTTTACCGTAAGGTCATAGAGCATATTCTCTATATTCAAGTTCTCAAATTCAAGCTTTGGTTCATTCAAGTCATAGATAGCAAATCCAAAAGAAATGTTTTTATTAAAATTATGCAATATTCCAATATCAACACCAATCGCAGATTGTTTTTTCCCAAGCTCGCTAAATTTTGCACCACCTGTTTCTATTCCCCAGCTTCTCATCAAACTTGATGCGTATCTTCTTATATTAACGCCGAACCCTGTCTTTTTAAGCATACCCTGTCCATAACCACCAATTGTAAAGATGGCAATATCGTTATCTAAGGCTAAATGTGGCTCATTGTCATCCTTTTCCCCATCTTTATCCAGGTCAGCATATCCCTCCCAATCAACCCTATGGATATAGCCTCCGCCCATTCCTCCCTCTTTCATTTCATTGCACATTGCAATCCATTCCTTAAAATTCATACTATCCCTGTTATTCAAGACCCTCATTGAGGTTGCTTCCATAGCCTTTATATTGGCAATCCCTGCTGGATTGTAGAAAATGCTATGGATATCATCAACTACAGCAACAAAGGCATTTCCCATAGAAAGGGGTCTTGCCCCTATCGCCCACAAATGAAAAGAAAAAATAGCTACAAACAAAATAACCTTCTTCATTATCTTTATTCTACATTTTTCTTTATCCTATGTCAAACAAAATCTTGATTTGAATGTTATAACTCCCTAAACATTGAAATCTTATTTATCGTTGTTATATAATTTTAATTTATGCAGATTGGAATAGATATTGGTGCCACAAAGACAAGGATAGGAGAAATAGAGGAAGGAAAAGCAATAAGAGTCTTTGAGAAAAAAACAGAAAAAGAAAATATCACAAACCAGATTATAAAGCTTATAAATAGATTTGATCCATCAAAGGCAGAAGGAATAGGCATAGGCATAGCTGGACAGATAAAAAATGGAATTGTTATTTCCTCACCAAACATAGGAATAAAGAAGCTTAACCTTTATAAAATTCTAAAGGAAAATTTTAATCTTCCATTTATCATTGAAAATGATTCTAATTGTCAAACAATGGGAGAATATATTTATGGAGCAGGAAAGGGAATAAAAAATATAATTGGAATATTTATAGGAACAGGGATTGGCGGTGGAATAATTATAGATGGAAAACTTATTAAAGGCTCTGAAATTGGACATATGGTAATTGATATTAAAGGAGAAAGGTGCGGATGTAAAAGGGAGGGTTGTTTTGAGGCATTAGCATCTGGAATTGCCCTTAAAAGGTATGCAAAAGAGGCTGGTTTTAAAGATGGTTCTGCCTCTTTTATTGCAAAAGAGGCAAAATCTGGAGAAAAAAAGGCACAGGGTATAATCAAAAGGCTTGGGATTCTCATTGGAATTGGAACAACAAACCTTATAAATATTTTAAACCCTGAAGCGGTAATTTTGGGAGGTGGTGTAATTGAGGGATTGCCAGAGCTTGTGGACATTGTAAGGCAATTTGTCAAAAAAGAGGCATTGTTTCCCTGCATTATTAAAAAGGCAGAACTAAGGAATGATTCTGGAATAATTGGTTCAGGTTTCCTTGCAAAGAATTATATTGTTTAAACTTCCCGATAAATTTAAATTGCAAAAAATTTGGATTTTTATTATAATTTGACAAATTTATTTAAGGAGGAAAAGAATGAAATCAGACATTGAGATCGCACAAGAGTGCAAGATGAGGCCCATCATTGATGTGGCAAAGGATTTAGGGTTAGGAGAGGATGACATTGAGTTTTATGGGAAATACAAGGCAAAGGTAGACTTAAAGGTAATTGAGAAATTTAAAGAAAGACCCCAGGCAAAATACATTGATGTTACCGCCATAACCCCTACCCCACTTGGCGAGGGAAAGACAACCACAACCGTAGGCTTGGGAATGGCTTTGGCAAAAATTGGCAAAAAGGCGGTAATTGCCATAAGGCAGCCATCTTTAGGCCCAGTATTTGGCATAAAGGGTGGTGCTGCCGGTGGTGGATATTCCCAAATAGTTCCTATGGAGGATTTTAACCTCCATTTAACCGGTGATACCCATGCCGTCTCCATTGCCCATAACCTTTTAGCCGCATTTGTTGATACAAGCATTTTGCTAGGAAATCCCTGTAATATTGACCCTTTATCCATTACCTTTAGAAGGGTGGTTGATGTTTCAGACAGGGCATTAAGGAATATCATTATTGGCTTGGGTGGAAGGGAAAATGGCATTCCCAGAGAAACCGGTTTTGACATTGCAGTTGCCTCTGAGGTTATGGCAATCTTAGCTTTAACTACAGGGTTAAAGGATTTAAGGCAAAGGCTTTCACGGATTGTTATTGGAACAACCTATGAGGGAAAGCCAGTAACCGCCGAAGACCTTAAATGTGCAGGAGCAATGACGGTTCTTTTAAAGGATGCTATTAAACCAAACCTGATGCAGACCCTGGAGGGAACACCGGCATTTGTTCACGCAGGGCCATTTGCCAATATCGCCCATGGGAATTCATCAATATTAGCAGATCTGGTTGCCACAAAGATCTCTGACTATGTGGTTACAGAGAGTGGATTTGGGGCAGATTGTGGAGCTGAGAAATTCCTGAATATAAAATGTAGGGCTTCAGGCCTTATTCCCGATTGTATTGTTATCGTTGCCACCATTAGGGCATTAAAGATGCATTCAGGAAGGTTTAATGTTACACCAGGAAAGCCATTAGACCCTAAGCTTACCTCAGAAGACTTAGATTCATTGGAAAAGGGCTGTTGCAATTTAGAAAAGCATATAGAAAATATGAGGCTACATGGGGCCTTCCTTCTATTGTTGCCATAAATCTATTTGAGCATGATACAGATAAAGAAATAGGGTTGGTTGGAAAACTTGCCAAAGAATATGGGGCAATGGATGCCATTCCCTGCACAAATTTTAAGGAGGGTGGCAAAGGTGCCATTGAATTAGCAAACAAGGTAGTTTCTGCTTGCTCTGAAAAACCCAAGTTTAATTTCCTCTACCCCCTTGATATATCAATCAAAGAAAAGATAGAAACCATTGCCACAAAGGTCTATGGTGCAGAGAGGGTTTCCTATGAAGCCCTTGCAGAGAAAAAGATAAAGCTCTATACCGAAAAGGGCTATGGGAATCTTCCCATCTGTATGGCAAAGACCCATTTGTCATTATCCCATGACCCAAACCTCAAGGGAAAACCAAGGGGATTTACCCTTCCCATCAGGGATGTAAATTTATCATTTGCTCCTTATGCTTTTTACAGAGCTTTCCTGATGTAAGTTGAGCTTTTATCATCTCTTCCTGCCAATGGCTATTGTAAAGCCTGCAATTTTTGTTTTCACAAAATGGATTTTGGGTTAAATGAAAGAAGATTGCCTGGAGGGCATAGCCCTTTAGAATTTCTGGGATATCGGGTGAGGCAGGGTCTATAAATCTTCCCTTAAATTCTTCCTTTAGGGTTTCTTCGTTTACACCAAGCCCTTTCTTTATGTAATACTCCCTTGGCTTTGCAGGTGCTTCAACAATACCAGATACTGAGATAATAGATGGAAATCCATACAAACTTACCCTTAGATGATATCTTTTATTTGGCTCATCAAATGTTGCCAGAAGCTCTTTTATAAATATGATGTTGCAACAATTTCTCTTGTCTTTTGGAATAAGGGTTCTAAATATATCCTGCAATCTATATCCATCATAAAGCAGGCTTCCTTTTTCCTTTAACTTAAGCCTTTTCTTTTCATATTCTATTTCAGAAGGTAAGGGTTGATTTTCTGTTTCTCTTGTTATATCAATAATTTTGGCATGAGCAAATCCTAAAGCAATTTCATCAATATTAGAAGAAATAAGGCTTGGTCTTGCCTCAATATCAAGCTGCATCTCTTCCTTAAGGTAATCGGCAATTATAGAGATGTCTATGTTAGGGTCTTCGTTGTAAAGAATAATGGTCACATCAGGGTTTTTGCTATTTCTGCTCCCCTCTTGCCAGAAAGAAGCATTGCCCCAAAGGTAGGTCCCATTCTGGGCAGGCCATAGGTTGTGGCGGTTGCCATTCCAATTACAACAAGACCAGGCCATACCTCACCTGAATGTTCAACGACAAGGTCTTCTGATTGCTCCACCCACATCGCACCAAACCCCTTTGTCTTTATTAACCCCCTTTCCTCAAGCTTCTTAACACAGCAAGCATCATGTCCGGTGGCATCAATTAAAACCTTTGTCTCAAGGGCAATTGGGTCAACGCAGGTAATCTCTCTTGGCAGGGCTTGAATGGGTGTCCAATTAACCACCGCACCGCAGACCTTATTTTCCTTCTGCAAAACAAGGTCATCAAATACGGTCAATTGCAAAAATTTAACCCCAGAATCACAGGCAGAAGCAATGAGCTTTGATACACAATAGGGACCATCTGCAACATATAATCCCTTTGTTGTTTCCTTGCAGGGAACACCAAGCTCTTCTAAAATCCCCTGACCTGGCTCCCTTAAGGTTACCTTATTCATCAGGTAGCCACCAATCCAGAAGCCACCACCCAGGTAGTTATTTCGCTCAATTATAAGCACCTTAAACCCTTTTTTTGCAAGCTCCCTTCCTGCTATAAGCCCAGATGGGCCACTTCCAATGATAATGCAATCGCTCTCTACATATTCCAAGAATTGCTTGGAAAACTCAGAGACAATCGCAGAGCTTACATCCTTTTCTGAAATGGGTGCAAATATTGGTTTATTCATCTTTTTCCTCCATCAGTAAACTCCTCAATCTTCTCTATCGCTTCTAATATATCCTTAATAAATAGCTTATAGCCCCTTTTCATATCTCCTTATGTTTTTTAAGGATTTCCTTAATATTCTCAAATTTTCTACCTTCTTTCAACAATTACCCCCTTTTCTTCTAAATGCTTTATTGCCCTTTCAATCTCTCCTTCTTCTCCCTCTATGGAAAGGACTACCCATCCAGAATGTGAGGTTACATTTGCAGACTTTATGCTATAAATAACCGAAAAATCCTTTCCCAGGCGATAAAGCACAGGCTCACAGACCAAGTCTTCTGGAAATACAAGCTTTATCTCTTTTTTCATTCTATCCCTCCACCCTATTTTTAATTTTTATTAAATCTTCACCACAATTTTGCATTTTGCATTTTGAATTTCTTTTACCCCTCCACAACATCCCCTCCGATGGGATCCACCTTTAAACCCTTTTTTATTAAATCATCAATTGCCCTATCTATCTCATCCATTTCTCCCGAAAGCTCCAAAACCATCCATCCAATTTCCTGATCAATATTTGCCCTCCTTATGTTTGTTACTACATCAAAATCTTTTGTCAATTGATAGATTATTGGCTTATCAATTAGCTCCTTGGGAAACCTTAAAGACAACCTCATCTTTTCCATTTATTTTACCTCCATTTAAATTTCTAAATCCTAAATCTCTAAATTCTAAATCCCATTATCCTCCTGTAATGGCTGGGATAATGGAAACCTCTCCATTATCCTTTATCTCTGTTTTGTCCTGATTAAGAAACCTTATATCCTCGCCATTTACAAAAATATTGATAAACCTCCTTATTTTTCCCTCTTCATCGCAAAGCCTCTCCTTTATCCCTGGATATGTTGCATCTAGCTCTTCTATTAGATCTCCTACATTTTCTATATTTTGGCAGCGATAGCAAGATTCCTTTCTTACCTCAACCTCGCTTTCTCCCTGAGTTAGCTTTTGAAGAACAGAGGGTATCAAAACCTTAATTGCCATCTTTAATCACCTCCGCTTAAATTTTCTTTTAATTTTTTAAACATTTTCAAATATTTAGGTAGTCTTGAATAAACATCATTAGCATATTCTTCTTTGTAAAGATGGGCGGTTAAATTTCTATCATCAATCATTCTTAACCAGGCTTCATCATAATCTATTAAACTTAATTGAAAAGCGACCTTAAAACACTCCCTAGGTGAATAGCATTCAACCCTTTGATCTTTAGCAAAATTCTTAATTGACTTCCAAGCTAAATCAAAACAAAGCTCAAACCTTTTAATTGCCGAATCCCTTGTAATCTCTGTTTTTTCTAATTTTAAAACCTCGGCTAATCTTTTAATCGCTTTTTCAAAATCTTTATAAATTACAAAATTCATCTAATATATTCAACAAATTTTAATGCCTCCTTTTTAAAATCATTTGAAACCTTTTTAAAATCAACAAATTCAAACCTATATAAAGTTGGCAGCCTCTCTATATCTTCCTCAATCTTAAATTTTATCTCAATGGGGACCTCCTTTGCTCCCTCAATACCAATATCAATATCAGAGCGGGGGAAATTGTTTCCCGCTACCCTTGAACCAAAGAAGAAAACCTTATATTCAGCCATTTCAGGATATCTATCAACAATCCTTAAAATCTCCCTCTTTAACTTTTTAGCAGAATAAAACTCAAGATTCAAATTTTATCCCCCTTTCAAATGATTTCAGATTTGGCTCAATGATTATTGGCTTTCCAATTTT
>JBFMED010000205.1:0-11889 GCA_040753475.1 bacterium | reverse complement strand
CTTGTAATATTATAGGTTGGAATGGGAAAGGTAAATACCCTTCCCTTTGCATCGCCCTCTGCCATTACCTCGCAGAATGCCTTGTTTATCATCAACATCTCTTTTTCAAACTCAGAGTAGGTTGTATCCTGTGGCTTTCCTCCAATAATAACATATTCTTTGGCAAGGTTTCTCGGTGGTGTAACATCCATTGTGATATTACTAAAAGGGGTTTGAAAGCCTACCCGTGTGGGGATGTTCATATTAAAGACAAATTCCTGAAGGCATTGCCTAACATCCTTATAGGACAAGCCGTCATAACGGATAAACGGTGAAAGGAGCGTGTCGAAGTTTGAAAACGCCTGGGCACCTGCTGCCTCTCCCTGTAGGGTATAGAAAAAATTGACAATTTGGCCTAAGGCAGACCTAAAGTGCTTGGGAGGTGAGGATTCAACCTTTCCCGATGCACCACCAAAACCTCTAGTAAGCAAGTCTTTTAGGTCCCATCCGCAGCAATAGACAGATAAGACACCAATGTCGTGGATATGAATGTCTCCAGAGATATGGCTATCCTTTATGTTTTGTGGATATAGCTTTGAAAGCCAATAATTGGATGTTACCAGGGAGAATATGTGGTTATTAAGCCCCTGCAAAGAATAGCTCATATTTGAATTTTCCCGAACCCTCCAATCTTTTCCCCCCAGATAGCTATCCACCATAGAGACCGCATCAGAAAGAAGTGCCTTTGTTTCCCGAAGCTTTGCATGTTGTTCCCTGTAGAGGATATAAGCCTTGGCTACCTCAGCGTAGCCATCCTCAATGAGCATCCTCTCAACTAAGTCCTGGACATTCTCTACTGTCGGGACCCTCTCATCCTTATAGATAACCGAAATGGCAGCAACCACCTGGCGGGTAATCTTTTCTGCCTTTTTTCTGTCTGGCTCACCTATTGCCCTGGTTGCCTTAAAGACCGCCTCAGTTATTTTTTCAGGAAGGAAGGAAACAAGCCTTCCATCACGCTTTCTAATGTGTTTAATCATCATCCATCCCTCCTCTAATAAAAATCAAATATCAAAAATCAAAATGTAATGTAAAATGCAAAAAGAATTCTTTTTGAATTTTTTCTTTTTCATTTTGCATTTTGATTTTTGCATTTTGCATTTATATAATTTTTTTCAAAAAAATAGATAATTTCCCCATCTTTTTTCTTTGTGCTTCCTTTATCAGAGAAAAAGAAAGGGGTTCTTCCTTTATTCCATTGCAATAATTATCAACCATACACAATGAGGCATAGGGAATATCAAGCTCTTTTGCAATGGTTGCCTCAGAAGCCATTGTCATTCCAACCACATCCCCCAGTGTCTTTAAAAACCTTATCTCTGCCTTTGTTTCAAGCCGAGGACCCCTTGTCTGGACATAGACACCTTTGTCAATAGGGTTTATGCCGCAAGACTTGGCTTTATCAATAATTAAAAGCCTTGTTGTCTCATCCAGTTCTGGAAGGATATGGACGATTTTTTCATCATAAAATGTCCTTGTATCCCATAGATTTATGTAGTCATCGGGAACAAGAAAGTCATCTGGCGTTATATTTTCCTTTAAAGAGCCAACCGAGTTTATTGCAATAATCTGTGATACACCAAGGCTTTTTAAGGCAAGCATATTTGCTTGGTGATTGATAATATGTGGTGGTATTGTTTTATCCTTTCCATGTCTTGGAAGAAAAACAAAGCTTTCTTTTATAAAAATAGAACCGTCCCCTTTTCCATTAAGCCCCACATCTTGTGGAGAAAACCCTGCAATAATTGCCTTCATTTTATTATCCCAAGCTTTCCAAAAGATTTATTTCCATCTTTGTTCACTACCATAAAAATATAAACACCAGAGGCTATATTTTCTATATCCCAATATATCCTTCCCGTATTCTGAAAGTCTCTTAAATATTTTATATTTTCTCCCTTGATGTTGTAAATATTTACTATGCTTCCACAATCTACCTCAAATGTTATCCTTCTATTCTTGTTTAAATTTATTGGATTGGGGAAGGCATAAGATTTTGGAATATTCTTTATAAACTCTATTCTAAACCCCGATGGATTTCCATTAAAGTATTTTAAGGAGGGGTTTGTCCAATCATCAATAAGAAAATTCCCTGTTGAGCCTGGGAATGGGTCGCCCTCGTCTCCAAGATTTCTTCCATCTGCTTGGAGAATGGCAAGTTTGGTAAGATTATTCAAAAGCCCTTGATAGTGCCAAACAAGAAATCCTCTGCCAGGAAGACCAGCTTCATCCCTTTTTTCAACTAGGAAGCATTCTACGCCGAGTATCCCAAGCTGATAAACAGGGTGGTTTAATCTTGGGTTAATGACTATTGTCGTTGCTGTTTGTGCATTTGCCCATCCAAGCTTAATCCTAGAATATGGATCTGGCCAGGCTGGATAATCACCCTGACCATTATAACATCCTGTATCCATTAAAGACCAGGGTCCAGCATTGGGATTCATATCAGGCAATCCAAGCTGATGGGCAAATTCATGGCACCAAACACCAAAAGGAGAATATCCATTTTCCATCTCTGGAATTGTGCTATATGTTCCATCAATATAGCAAGATCTAATCCATTCAGGATGAAGACCGTTGTCTGTTTCCTCACCATATCCTGAATGAAGGATCATTACAGAGTCATAATTAGAAAGATTGACTCCCGCAGAGCTTGCGGTTGCTATTGCATCATTCTTCAGGCTTGTTGGATTTTCGGGATTTCCATAATGAGCCATTGTGTTTGCTAAACCAAAGGTTGTGGTAATGCTACAAGAAAGATTTAGTTGCCCGGATGATACTTTATAATAATAATCCCTCATCCTCTCCATATAGCTTGTAAAATCTTGATTATTAAATTTAACATCAGAAAACTCGACCCTTAGGAATATTATGGAAATGGTTCCTGCACAAGGAAGAGCCTGTGTTTCTATCCTTTTTTCTTCATATTGTGATTTGTTATAAAGGGATGGTGCAGAAAATGCTCTAAATGGGATAAGAAGAAAAATCAATGAGCCAATAGCCAATAGCCAATGACCCCTGACCCCTGACCCCTGACCCCTGACCCTATTCATTCTATCTTTGGAAGGGCTGATATATCAGGAAGGCCTGTGCTTAAAAGGAATTTCTTGGTTGTCCTGTAAAGAAATGGATTTCCTGGAGACTTTTTTACTCCAGCTATCTCAACAAATTCGCAATCAAGGAGGCTATTTATTGCACCATGTGAATCTACACCCCTTATCCTCTCTATCTCCTGCCTGGTTATGGGCTGATTATAGGCAATAATGGCTAATGTAACAAGGGCCTGCTTTGACAATTTTGTTTTTTTAGAAGGAGAAAACTTCTCTATCCAGGGAAAAAATTCTTTTTTTGTCTGAAATTTCCATCCACCGGCAATATTTGTAAGCTCAATAGCCCTATCTTGAAAATCCCTTTTTAATTCATAAATTGCAGATTTTATAACATCCTCTTTCTTTTCAAGGATTTTTGCAAGCATTTTTTCTGATAGGGGGTTTTCTTGTGAAAATAGCAATGCTTCAATTATGGATTTTGTATTAATATCTTCACACATATAGATACACAGTACGTGTTTAGCTACCCTATAGCTAGGCACAAAGGGACGTAAACAGGCACAAAGGAACAAAGGGACAAAGGCACAAAGAAAGCAAGTAACAAATAAACTCTGTGCCTTTGTGCCTTAAGTGCCTTTGTGCCTATTTCCCATTTTATTCTCACCTAGCTAAACACATACCTTTATTTTGCATATTCCACAGCCCTAATCTCACGGATTACATTCACCTTTACTAATCCAGGATACTCAAGCTCTTCCTGTATCTTCTTTGCTATATCCCTTGCCAGGCTAAAGGTCTTTACATCGTCTATCTCCTCTGATTTAACAATAACCCTCATCTCCCTTCCTGCCTGGATAGCATAAGCCTTTTCTACGCCAGAAAAGCTATTTGCTACCTCCTCTAGCTTTTCAAGCCTCTTTATATATGCCTCAATGGTATCCCTTCGGGCTCCTGGACGAGAAGCAGAAACAGCATCAGCCGCCTGAACAAGAACAGCCTCAATGCTTTTAAAAGGAAATTGTCCGTGATGGGCAATGACAGCATTGATAAGAAGCTCATCCTCTCCTGCCTGCTTTAGGATTTCTTCTCCTATTTCAATATGTGAGCCTTCTTCTTTTGAAGGAACGGCCTTTCCAATATCATGGAGAAGGGCGGCTCTTTTTACAAGCCTAAAATCCTTTATTCCAAGCTCAGAAGCCATTATAGAGGCTATATGAACAACCTCAATGCTATGTTGTAAGACATTTTGTCCATAGCTTGTTCTATACTTAAGCCTTCCCAGTAATTCTATCTCCCTTGGTGTAAGATTATGAATCCCAAGGCTTAAGGCAACAGATTTAGCCTCTTCCTTCATCTTCCCTTCTATTTCCTCCTTTGTCCTAGCCACAACTTCCTCTATTCTTCCTGGGTGTATCCTTCCATCAGCTATCAGCTTTTCCAAAGAAACCCTTGCTATCTCCCTCCTTACAGGATCAAAGGATGAAATGGTAACAGCATCAGGGGTATCATCAATAATTACCTCTGTCCCTGTTACTAATTCAAATGTTCTAATATTTCTTCCCTCCCTTCCAATAACCCTTCCCTTCATATCCTCTGATGAGAGAGAAACAGTAGAGATGGTATTTTCTGCAACATAGGAAGAGGCTAATCTACCAATTGATTCTGCTAATATCTCACAAGCCTTCCTTTCTGCCTCTTCTTTTGCCTCTTCTTCAACTTTTTTTATTATCTTTGCCGATTCATATCTTGCCTCGGTTTCCACCTCAGCAATAAGCATCTTTTTCACCTCATCAATGCTCATATTAGAAATTTCTTCCAGCTTCTTAAGCTCTTGTCTCTTTGTCTCTAAAATCTCTGCCTCCCTTTTCTTTAGATTTTCCTCCTCCCTTTTTAGCCTTTCCTCCTGCCTTTTTATTCCATCCTGTCTTCTGTCAATATCCTGCTCCCTCCTTTTTACTCTTTCTTCTTGCCTACTAAGATTTGCCTTTTCCCTCTTGTTCTCCCTTTCAAGCTCAATCCTTTCCCTGTGGAGTGTTTCTTTTGCCTCCAATTGCAGCTTTTCCTTTAGAGAAGTAGCCTCTTTTTTTGCATCCTCTATTATTCTTTCTGCCTCTCTCTGTGCCTCTCTTTTTGTCAGTTTCTCGTAAGCCTTTCTTATAATGTATCCAATTAGAATTCCTAATAAAGAGGCAGATATAACAATAATTATGTAGATGTAAATGTTGTTCATCTATTTAACCCCCTTTAAAAAATTTAGGGTTCAAAGGCAGGAAATTTTATTGAAATATATATAAATTTTTTATCTTCTTTCATTGCCTTCAAAACCTATCTTTAGTATAATCTATTCTTATCTTTAAGTCAAATTTTTGATATCAAACCAGAAATTCCCCATCTTTAATAAAAACCCACATAGGATTTAAAATTTATAGGGGTTAAAAACAATTAAAATAGTTCTCCCCCTTTCCCCCCTTAATAACTCTGTTTATGCTTAATATTTTATGAAGGTCAACAATTTATAAACTTTATTGATAAGCTTTGAGGTCGTAAACAGCCTATTTAATTTTTAAGGGACGCCATCTATTATGACAAAAAAGAAAAGAGAGAAAAAACGGCGTCCCTTTATTATATATATCGGCATAATTGATATTTTTATTTAAGATATTTTTTCTTTTTCTCTCTTTAATCTTATCCCTTTAATTTTTATCTTGAGTATGTTTCTTAAGTAGTTGGGATTAATGAAGATTATGAAGGTAAAGATTGGGATGTATTCTCGCGTAAATTGACTGATCTTGTTAGAACACATATAGGAAAAGATGCATCTACTCTTATTAGGGTGCAAAAATATGAGTATAGAGGAAAGGATATTTGTCTTGTGGAAGTGCCAAAAGGCCTAAATTGGTATTATCTTGATAACAAGGAATTTTTTGTAAGGCAATCTAGCGCTACTGTGTTATTAGAGGGACCATGGATGGATAATTACAAAAGGTCTAAATTTAGGATGTAAAAAATGAGAAATATAAAATTCCCATTTTCCGCTACCTTACAATAGGGATTGATTATAATTCCCATTTTCCGCTATTATTTAATAATAGATTAACATAAAAGTAAAAAATTCTCAAGGTTTTTGCTTTAAAAACCGATAAAGAAGATGTGCAGACTATTTTAAGCAGATAAAATTAAGTTTTTTTCCAAGCTAATTGGCTCTTTAGTTCTTCTTAAGATAAGTTCTTGATAAATGGTATAGATGCATCTTTACTTAATGATGACCGCCTTACAAAGACATTGGATGCTATCCATCCTTCTTTAGGGGTTATCAAGAGTGAAATAGCCCTTAATGTTGCTCAGAATGTGGTTGAAAATGCCAATAAGATATTAAAAGGACCGGTCAAACTAAGACCCATCTTCCTTCACCTTATATGGAATCTTTATCTCTTTAAAGCCCTACAATGGAATGTTTTGATGGTATTTGACAAAAAAATCTACAAAGGAAAAAAGAGGCTATCTTTTTGTGATGTGTTTTTGATATAATATATCCTGTTTAGAAGGTAATTCTGAATAAAGGTAGCGAAATATAGGAAATTATATATTATTGATATGAAACTTGGCATTGATATTGGCTCAATAAGTTTAAAAATAGCCCTTTTGGATAAGAATGATAACATCCTTGAGGCTAGCTATATCAGGCACAAAGGAAATCCTTTGCCTTTATTGCTTGAAAAAATAAAGGGCTTTCCCGATGAGATATTGCTTGGCTGGACAGGAACAGGGACAAAGGGAATCTGCGAATTTTTTGGAATTTCGCCAATAAATGAGGTTATCGCTCAAGCAACCGCAACCTCTAAATTAAACAAAGAGATAAGGACAATCATAGAAATCGGAGGAAGTGACTCAAAGCTTATTAACCTTTCTGGAGATGGCTCAATCCTAGATTTCTCAACCAATACGATTTGTGCCGCTGGCTGTGGCTCATTTTTAGACCAGCAGGCTTCAAGGATGCATCTTAGCATTGAGGAATTTTCGGAAGCTTCCCTAAAATCAGAGAAGCCTCCTAGGATTGCAGGGAGGTGCTCGGTATTTGCCAAAACAGATATGATTCATCTTCAACAAGAAGCAACGCCAATTGAGGACATAATCGCTGGTCTTTGCTTTGCCTTTGCCAGGAATTTTAAATCAGTGATTGGAAAGGGGAAAGATATTGCCCCACCTGTTTCATTCCAAGGCGGGGTTGCCGCAAACAAGGGGATGCAAAGGGCATTTAAAGAGGTATTAGGGATTGATATTGTTATTTTAGAGCATTTTGCCACAATGGGTGCAATTGGGGCAGCCCTTTTGGCAAAGAATAAGATAGAGCTTAAAAGATTAAAGGATTTAAAGATTTCCGAAGAAAAGATTGGTCTTGAACCATTATCCCTTATTGCCCCCATTTCCGAATACAAAGACAAAATAAAAACCTATCCACGACTCCCGACTCCCGACTCCCGACTCCCGACTTATATTGGCATAGACATTGGTTCTGTCTCAACCAATGTTGTGGCAATTGACGAAAACAAAAAGGTTGTTGCCCGAAGGTATCTTCAGACAGCAAGCAGACCGATTGAAGCGGTTTGTCAAGGGCTAGATGAGATTGGAAAGGAAATCAAAGATTATGTTGAGGTTTGTGGCTGTGGGACAACCGGCTCAGGAAGGTATATGATTGCTGATTTTGTCGGAGGCGATATTGTAAAGAATGAGATAACCGCACAGGCAAGGGCAGCCTATGATATAGACCCAAACGTAGATACAATCTTTGAGATAGGGGGTCAGGATTCAAAGTTCATTGGCTTAGAAAATGGTTGTATCGTTGACTTTGAGATGAATAAGGTCTGTGCAGCAGGAACTGGCTCATTTTTGGAAGAGCAGGCAGAGCGGCTTGGCATAAACATAAAGGAGGAATTTGCAAATTTGGCATTTCAATCAGATTCTCCCCTTGCTTTAGGAGAGCGATGCACGGTATTTATGGAGACAGACATTATTTCACACCAGCAAAAGCAGGCAGAGAAAAAGGATATTGTGGCAGGGCTTTCCTATTCCATTGTCCATAATTACCTAAATCGCGTGGTGGGAGAAAAAAAGGTAGGGAATAAAATATTTTTTCAGGGAGGAACCGCGGCAAATCTTGCGGTTACTGCGGCTTTTGAAAAGGTCTGTGGCAAGAGAATCTTTATTCCCGAGAACCATGATGTAACTGGCGCAATTGGTGTTGCCATTATTGCTAAAGAAAGCAATATAGAAAAAACAAGATTTAAGGGGTTTGACTTAAAAAATAGAAAGTACTCGCTTTCCTCCTTTGAATGCAAGGGATGCCCAAATTCTTGCGAGATAAAGAAGGTTTCTTTGGAGGGTGAGGAAGCCTTATTTTATGGGGCAAGGTGTGAGAAGTATGAAAGAAAGAGTCAGGGGTCAGGAGTCAGGAGTCAGGAGTCAAGGATACCGGATTTGTTCGCTGAAAGAGAAGATTTGCTTTTGAATATCTATGAAAAGAGTCAGGGGTCAGGGGTCAGGAGTCAGGAGTCTAAAGGCAAAAAACCAATTATTCCTCCCTCAATAAGTCAGGGGTCAGGAGTCAGGAGTCAGGAGTCTAAAGGAGCAAAGGTGGGGATTCCGAGGGCATTGTTTTTTTATGAATTCTTTCCATTCTTTAAGGCATTTTTTACTGAGCTTGGTTTCTCGGTTGTTTTTTCAGAAAAAACAAATAAAAGCATAATCCATAAGGGCGTTGAAGGCGTTTCAGTGGATACCTGCTTTCCCATAAAGCTTACCCACGGTCATATCTTAAGCCTCCTTGAGCAGGGTATTGATTATCTATTCCTTCCCTCGGTTATAAATCTAGCCCAGACATCCAAATATTTCTCAGAATCCTACCATTGCCCATATGTTCAGTCCATTCCCTATACAACTGCCTCAACCATGAATTTTAAAGAGGATGAGGTTGATGTCCTTCAGCCAGTTATAAGAATGCGCTATGAGAAAAAGGGTCTTCTAAAGCCATTGGTTGAGATGGGAAAGGCATTAGGGATTTCACCAGAAAGGGTAAAGAAGGCATTGGATATTGCCCATAATGTCCAAAACGAATTTAGGAAAAGGATAAAAGAAAGGGGAGAAGAAATATTGGCTTCATTAGACAATCGCTCAATTGTTCTAATTGCCAGGTCATACAATGGAAATGATTGTGGGCTAAACTTAGAGCTTCCCAGAAAATTAAGGGATTTGGGGGTATTAGCAATTCCTATGGATTTTCTCCCCTTAGATTCTGTTGATACATCAGTTGATTGGCCAAATATGTATTGGAGAAGTGGACAACAAATATTATCCGCCTGTGAGCTGGTAAGAAAAGATGAACGGCTATTTCCCATTTACCTTACCAACTATGGTTGTGGACCTGATTCATTCATTGTAAGCTTTTTTAAAGAAAAGATGGAGGAAAAGCCCCATTTAATTATTGAGGTTGATGAGCATTCGGCTGATGTTGGGGCAATTACAAGGTGCGAGGCATTTCTTGATTCCATTGAAAATGCAAGGAAAAAGAAGATAGAAGAAGGAAAGCGAATAAAAACATTAACCATTGAGAAAAAAACAAAGAGAAAAATCTTTATCCCCTATATGTCAGACCATGCCTATGCTTTACAGGCAGCATTTAAGGCTTGTGGTGTAAATGCAGAGGTTATGCCAGAATCAGATGAACAAACCATTTATTGGGGAAGGAAATATACGCTTGGCAGGGAATGCTATCCGGCGATTGTAACCACAGGCGATATGGTAAAATTCACCAAAAGGTCTGATTTTAATCCAAAAGAGAGCGCCTTCTTTATGGGAGGCTCATCTGGTCCTTGTAGATTTGGTCAATATTCAATGCTCCAGAGGTTTGTGCTTGATTCTTTGGGATATAAGGATACACCCATCTATGCCCCAAATCAGGCAAAGAATTTCTTTAAAGACCTATCTATGGTTGGTAAGGATTTTGAGCCGCTTGCCTGGGCAGGGATTGTGGCAATTGATATATTGGAAAAAGCCCTCTATGAGACGCGTCCTTATGAAAGAGTCAGGAGTCAGGAGTCAGGGGTCAGGAGTCAGGAGAAGGGAGAGACAGAGAGGGTTTATAGAGAGTATGTTAAGAAGGTTTGTGAGGCAATCAAGCAAAAAAAAGACTTACTTCCGGTAATGAAGGAGGCGGCTAGTGCATTTTCAAAGATTCCTGTTTATCCTAAAGACAAGCCAGTGATTGGTCTAGTAGGCGAATTCTTTGTTAGAGCAAACAAATTTTCCAATGAAAATGTTATAAAAAAGGTTGAGGTATTGGGAGGAGAGGTATGGTCAGCTCCGGTTAACGAATGGTTTTTATATAGAAATTTTAGGAGGAATATGCATTCCTTATTAACCAATGATTATTCAGGGTTTATAAAAACATCAATAAAAAACCTCTATCAGGTAAAACAAGAGGCAAGGCTTTCTTATCCCTTTCATCATCTCTTAAGGGGAATCGGCGAGCCATCAACCTCACAAGTGCTTGAATTTGCCCGTCCCTACCTTCACCATTCCTTTGAGGGAGAGGCAATAATGAGCATTGGAAAAGCGGTAGACTTTGTAAAGAAAGGGCTTTGCGGAATAATCAACACCATTCCATTTACCTGTATGCCCGGAACCATTGCCACAGCAATACTAAAATCTGTCTCAGAGGACAATAAGGGCTTACCCATTCTAACCATTGCCTATGACGGCTTATCCTCTGCCAACACCGATATGCGGCTTGAAGCCTTCCTGTATCAAGCAAGGCAGTATAATGAAAAAATGCAAAATGCAAAAGTCAGTGTGAAGCAAAAGTGAAACCAAATGCAAAATTGAGGTTGATAAAAGCCTCTTTGGAATGTTAAAATAAAGGAAGTTACAATGGTTCAAACAGAAGTTCAATTAACCGAAGAGCAAATGACAGCCTTAAAAGAGTTAGCAGAGAAACAAAGTATTTCTATTTCTGAGCTTGTCCGTGAAAGCATTAACAATTTGCTATCATCTATGGCTGTTTGGAACAAGAATAAGGATGTGTTAAAAAAGCGTGCAATTGCTGTTTCCGGCCGCTTTAAATCTGGACTTGGGGATTTATCCAGGCGTCATGACGATTACTTAGCAAAAGAGATATGAGTGTTTTTGTAGATACCTCGGCTTTTCTTGCTGTGCTTGATAGAGATGATAGAGAACATAAAAAAGCAAAAAAGATATGGGAGTATCTTATCATAAACGATGAGTTGATGGTATGCACTAATTATATTTTGCTTGAAACATTTGTTTTAGTGCAAAGTCGCTTTGGAATGAACGCTATTCGGACATTTCAGGAAGATATTACCCCTTTGCTTAAAATTGAATGGGTAGATAAGGAAGATCATTATGCTGGAGTATCTGGAGTTTTTGCTTCTTCTCGGCGTAAACTTAGTCTTGTAGACTGTGTAAGTTTTAGGGTGATGCGTCGTCTTGGGATGAAAAGGGTATTTTGTTTTGATCCCCATTTTGAAGAACAAGGATATGAAAGGATTGTTATTTAAAATAATTGGCAAAGTCTGTCTTAAGAGGACAATAAGGGCTTGCCTATATTAACCATTGCCTATGATGGCACAATCCTTAAGCCAATACCGATATGCGACTACGAAGCCTTCATCCATCAGGCAAGGCAGTATCGGGAGAGGGTAAAGAATGAATGAATACAAAATTTCTTGCAAATCTCTGTATAGAGTTGGTAAAATGAAACAAGGAAAGGAGATAAAATATGTCAGTG
>JBFMED010000204.1:0-5832 GCA_040753475.1 bacterium | reverse complement strand
CTAAATTCTTCCTCCCTTTTTATCTCCCTATCTCCAATATCACTTCTAAATCTCCAATATCACTTCTAAAATATATATTTTCATATGTTACATTAGATATTGCATTATAAACCTTTGTTTTTGCGGACTTTATAGTATTCCCTAATCCTGTTATTCCCAATACCCTTCCACCCGAAGTAAGGAGCTTTCCCTCCCTATCTTCTACACCTGCATAGAAAACAAAAATATCACCATCATTTATTTGGGAAATACCTTTTATCTCTTTATGTTTCTCATAATTTTCTGGATAGCCTAAGGAAGCAAGGACAACACAAAGGGATTTTCTTTTATCTATTTCTAATTTTACCTTATTTAACCCTCCCTCTATGGTTGCCATAATGGGTATTAGAAGATCTGAGCTTAATCTTGGGATTATTGCCTGTGTTTCTGGATCTCCAAACCTTGTATTATATTCCAAAAGATATGGGTTGTTATCCTTAAAAATAAGTCCAAGATAGAGAATTCCTTTAAATACAATTCCCAGATTATGAAGACCTGAAATTGTAGGAATTAGAATATCTTTCTTTATTTTTTCCTCTAAATCTTGCGTGATTAGGCTGGTGGGAGAATATGCACCCATTCCACCTGTATTTGGCCCAGAATCGCCATCAAATATCCTTTTATGATCCTGGGATATGGGTAGGGAAAGAAAATTTTCTCCGTCAATAAAGGCAATATATGAAGCCTCTTCTCCCTCGATAAAATCCTCAATAATTACCTTATCTCCCGCAGAATTAAATATTCTATCCTCCATAATCTTCCCTATCGCTGTTGTTCCTTCCCTTTGGTCTTCGCAGACAAAAGTTCCTTTTCCAAAGCATAAACCATCTGCTTTTATTACAATTGGATACTTCTTTTTAAAGATATACTTTAATGCTTTATCGGATTCAAAAAATACCTCAAAATTGGCGGTTGGGATATTGTTTTTTCTCATAAATTCTTTTGCAAACACCTTGCTTGTTTCAAGCTGTGCCGCCTCTTTTGAAGGTCCAAATATCATAAGGCCTTTTTCATTCCAATGGTTAACTATTCCCTCAGCAAGCGGCGTTTCTGGTCCAACTATGGTAAGGTCTATTTTTTGCTCCTTGGCAAAGGAGGAAAGGGAAAATAGATCTTTTTTCTTTACAGAGATATTTTTTCCAAACCTCTTTGTTGCACCATTTCCTGGGGCAACAAATACTTCATCTACCTCAGAGCTTTGGGAAAGCTTCCATCCAATGGCATCCTCTCTCCCTCCACTCCCGATAATTAAAATTTTCATAATAAAAGTATAATTTTACTTTCATCTTTAGTCAAGGTTTTTTTAAATTCTGGACTTATAAACTTCAAAAGTTCTTAACTCAAGAAGTTTGGAAGATTAAAAAATGGCGAGGCCCAGAATCGAACTGGGGACGCCGGGATTTTCAGTCCCGCGCTCTACCAACTGAGCTACCTCGCCTTTAGTATGTGTTTAGCTCTTTCATAATGGCTGAAAAAGGGCTTAAGGATTCTAGAATAAGATACAGGATAATAGATACAGGATAATAGATACAGGATACTTGCATCTTGTATCTTGCATCTTGTATTATCTTATTTTTTATAAAATCTGATAATCCTTTCTTCTTCTTTTATAAGCCCAAGGTTTGTTGCCTCTTTTCTTATTGTATCATAATCAGCCCTTTTTAGTATATCCCTTTTTTTTGTAAGCTCTAAATTTTTCTTTTTTAGCTCTTCAATTTGCTTTGTATATTCATCGGCTTTTGCTTTAAGCCTCATCTGTTTTACATAAGAGGGGATAAGGGTAGTAAAGCTTGCTATTGAAAGAATAATCCCAAAAACAACAAGCCGCTTCATTTTAAAAACATCCTCCATAAATACTGGAATTTCCCAATTCTTCTTCAATACGCAAAAGCTGATTGTATTTACAGCATCTCTCTGTCCTTGCCGGTGCTCCAGATTTTATCTGTCCTCCCTGCGTGGCAACGCAAAGGTCTGCAATAAAACTATCCTCTGTTTCTCCTGACCTATGTGATATTATAATCTTATACCCCCCTTTTTTTGCAAGCTCTATTGTATCCAAGGTCTCTGTCAGGCTTCCTATTTGATTAAGCTTTATAAGAATGCTATTTCCGATATTTCGCTCTATGCCCTTTTTAAGCCTCTTTGGGTTTGTGGTAAATATATCATCGCCCACAATTTGGATATTCTTTAATTTCTCTGTCATCTTTTCCCAAGCATCCCAATCTTCCTCAGAAAGGCCATCTTCAATTGAAATAATGGGAAATTGCTCTGCAAGGCTTTTGTAATATTCTATAAGCTCATCACTTCCTAATCTTTGATTATCAATATGATATATCCCATCCCGATAAATCTCACTTCCTGCCACATCCAATCCAATTGATACCTCTTCCCCTGGTTTATAACCTCCCCTCTCTATTGCCTCAACAATCAAATTTAATGCCTCCTTGGTTGATGATAGGTCTGGTGCAAATCCACCCTCATCACCCACAGAGGTTGAATATCCCCTTTTGGAGATTATCCCCTTTAAGGTATGGTATATATTTACCGCCTTTTCAAAGGCATTTCTAAATGTGTCTGCCTTATGGGGAATTATCATAAATTCTTGAATATCAAGCCTATTGTTTGCATGGGCTCCACCGTTTATGATATTTAAAAGGGGATAAGGAAGGATATGGGCATTTGAACCTCCGATGTATCTATAAAGGGGGATTTTAAGGAATCCTGCACTAGCCCTTGCCACTGCCATAGAAACACCAAGAATTGCATTTGCTCCAAGATTTTCCTTGTTTTCACTTCCATCAAGTTTAATGAGCAAGGAATCAATCTCCCTTTGGGATAGGGGATTTAATCCTAAAAGGCTTTCTTTAATCTTTGTATTTACATTGGAAACAGCCTTTAGAACGCCTTTCCCTTTAAGCCTCTCTCCTTTATCACGCATCTCAAGTGCCTCAGATGTGCCAGTTGATGCACCAGATGGAACCCCTGCCCTTCCCATTGTTCCATCAGAAAGGACAACATCCACCTCAATGGTTGGATTTCCCCTTGAGTCAAAAATCTCCCTTCCTCTAACATCAATAATCTCTACCATATCAATCTACCTCCTTTTTTGGTATGTGTTTAGCTTCTCTTTAGAACCCTTTGAATTAACCACAAATTAGCACTAATAAGAACACTAATAAACACGAATAATTTTTTTGTAATTTGTGTCAATTAGTGTTTCATCCCTGCCCATTCGTGGCTCCTTCTTTCCTTTATTTTCTTTATTGAGTTAGAGTTAATTATTGTCTCTCCAAATCTTTTTGCCAGCTCAAATGAGCGAGTTCTTGAAAAGATTGTAGTGATAGTTTCATCAATTATATAATCAGATCTAGGAAGATTTACCCTTCCTTTTTCAATTACTGCCTTCATTTGGCATCACCTCCCTTTAAACTTTAATCATAGCTTAAATTTTAATAACCTTTGCCCTTACTTTGCAACAAATTTCTTTGCATTTTATTATTAAAATGCAAAATATAATGCTTTTTACATTTTGATTTGTCATTTTGATTTTTGATATTTGATTTTTGAATTTATTATAAAAGAATAACTAAACACATACAAATTTTTGACACTTTTTATTATGAGAACTTTTGCGGAACACTTTAATCTACCTATTCAAGCTTTGCTAGCTCTTCAAACATTATATCTGCCCCTAATATTCCTACAATTTCATTGTTTTTATCCCTTACAGGGCTAGATACAGTGATACAAAGCCTGTATGTGAACCTTGAGGTATAGAAATTGGAAATAAATGTCTTTCCATCCTCCAATGGCTTTATAAACCAATCCCTATTCGCAAAATTCTCCTCATCCTTTAGCTCTTTATATTTTCCTAAATCCTTAGAATGGGTGATGTTTCTTGTTATCTTATGTCCTTGTAGATCAACCACATATATAAATTGAATGAATGGATTTTCTTCAATGAAATCCCTTAAAATTTTCTCTTGTTTCTCTGGCTCCATAGAGACTATATCTTCACAAGAGGCAAGGTCTTCTATAAGATGCAATGCAAGGGATTCTGCCTTTATCTTTAAGGTATCAAAATCAGACTTAATAAGCATAGGAAGGTGCTTTTTTACCTCATCAAGCATTTCTTCATTGGAAATGGAGGTTATCCTTCCCCCTTCATATTCCTCATTTATCCACTTTATAATATGGGAAAGCCCAGGATGCCTCTTATCAATCTGGGATTCACCAGAAAGGCCAAGGTAGGTATTTATCCAATGTGCTATGCCAGAAAGACCTGATTTGTCGGTTATTCCTACATCAGGTGGTCTATTTAAGAGCCTTCTTGTATCAAAGATATTGTATATCTCCTCATTTTTAAGTAAGCCATCAATATGGATTCCCGCCCTGGTTATATTGAATTCAGAGCCAACAAATGGGTAATTTGGAGGAATATGGGTATTTAAATTATGCTTGAAATATTCGGCAATCTCTGTAATTACCCTTGTATCAATTCCTTTGCTATCCTTTTTTATGCTTATATAATCAATTAGTAATCCCTCAATCGGTGTATTCCCTGTTCTCTCTCCAAAACCAAAGAGGGTTCCATTGACAGCAGAGCAACCATATAGCCAGGCAGATATGGCATTTATCCCTGTTTTGTGAAAATCATTATGTCCATGCCATTCAAGGCTTTTTGAGGGAACACCTGCTTCATTCTTAAGATAATGGATAATCTTTGGAACGCTTCTAGGAATGGATGCCTCTGGATAAGGAAGACCGAACCCCATAGTATCACAAGCCCTTATCTTTATTGGAATTTTAGCCTCTTCAGAAAGTCTCATTAATTCCTGGGCAAATGGGATGACAAAGCCATAAAAATCAGCCCTTGTAATATCCTCAAAGTGGCACCTTGGAATTATATTATTGCCCAATGCCTCTTTGACGATAGAGAGGTAATCATCAAGCACCTTTTTCCTTGTTTTATTGAGCTTTAAAAATATGTGGTAATCAGAAACAGAGGTTAATATGCCTGTTTCTTTAAGGTTCATTTCCTTTACAAGGATAAGGTCATTCTTATTTGCCCTAATCCATCCAGTTACCTCTGGATATTTAAAGTTTAAATTTAAACATTCAATAACCGCCCTTTTATCCCTTTCAGAATAAAGGAAAAATTCGCTCTGCCTGATTACATTTCCAAGCTTATTAAGAAGCTTGTATATCTCAACAATCTGCTCTGTTGTATATGGTGGTCTTGCCTGCTGTCCATCGCGAAATGTTGTGTCTGTAATGAATATCTCATCGGGAAGCCCTATGGGAACAGAGACAAAATCAAAGTATATTTTTGGAACCTCTGTATAGGGAAAGAATTCCCTAAACAGTTCTGGCTCAGTGATATCCCTTACCTTATATAAAGTTCTTTTTTTCTCTTTTAAAATCTCCATAAATCCTAAACAAATTCAAAATTCAAAAATCAAAATTCAAAAGAACAATTCAAAATTCAAAAGTGATTTATTGTTAAGTTATTGTTAAGTATAGAATATTAAGTTTAAATTGCAGATTATAGCTTTGGCTATATTACTTTTGCCTTTTGACTTTAACTTTTGACTTTTGAGTTTTGACTTTTGACTTATTTTTCCCATTCCCCTGTGGCAACAAACATCTTTGGTTTTGGCTTTTCTGCTATCTCCTCCTTTATGTATGTATCCCTATTTATTCCATCCTTTCTATATAGCCTTATTACATTAAAGAAATCTTCTGCCTTTTGAAACCTTGATTTTGGGTCTTTTGCTATTGAGGCAATAACAA
>JBFMED010000203.1:0-3491 GCA_040753475.1 bacterium | reverse complement strand
TAAAATATAAAGGATAGAGAGGAGAGGGAAGAATTCATAAGGTCTAATGCTATCTTTGGATAAAGACCAATGAGAAATACCATTATCATAAGGGGAATAACGCTTATCCATTCCCTGATGTCTAGGTCAGATAGCCCTTTGTATTTTTCATTAAGCCCTCCAAAAAATACATATCTATACATCCAAAGCATATAGATTGCACCAATAAGGACGCCAAAAACCGCACCCCCTGTAATTATGGGAAAAACAGGGAATGCACCAATAAAGCACAAAAATTCACTGATAAATCCCGAAAGACCAGGGAGGCCAATGGATGCCAAAACCGCTATCCCCATTACCGCACAATAGGAGGGAACAACCTTTGCTATGCCACCAAAACCAAGTATCTCCCGATGATGGGCTCGGTCATAGATAACGCCAACCAAAAGAAAGAGAGAGCCAGTGATTATACCATGGTTAAACATCTGTAATACACAACCATTAAAGCCATTTGTCGTAAAGGCAGACATTCCAAGCAAACAATAGCCCATATGTGAAATAGATGAGCAGGCAATCATCCTCTTTAAGTCTCTTTGTGCCATTGCGGTAAATGCACCATAAATAATATTGATAAGACCAAGAATGGCAAGGAAATGGGAAAAATTAAGGGTTGTTTGTGGCAATATCCCAAAATTTACCCTCAAAAGCCCATAAGCCCCAAGTTTAAGGAGGACGCCAGCAAGGAGAATAGAGCCAGCAGTAGGGGCTTCGGTATGGGCATCGGGAAGCCAGGTATGAAAGGGAAATATAGGAACCTTAACTGCAAAGCCAAAGAATAATAAAATCCAGATAAATTTTGCATTTTGTAATATCTCCTGATGTCCAATAAGCTCTGTAATATCAAATGTATTTGTCTGGATAAATATCCAGATGATTCCAATGAGCATAAGGACAGAGCCGATAGCGGTATATAAAATAAACTTAATTGCTGCATATATTCTTCTTTCTCCACCCCAGATGCCAATAATAAGATACATTGGAATAAGGACAAGCTCCCAGAAGATATAGAAAAGAAAGAGGTCAAGAGCTGAAAACACACCAAGCATCCCTGTTTCAAGGATAAGGAAAGAGATAAAATAGCCCTTTACCTTCTTGGTAATATTAAAGGAGACAAGGATAGAGACAGGGCTTAAAAGGGAGGTTAGAATGAATAATGGAAGGCTTATTCCATCAAGTCCAAGATGGTATGAAATCTTGAATAATGGAATCCAGGGGATATGGACGACAAATTGAAATGAGGGGTTTGCTCTATCAAATGAAAGCAAGAAAAGGATTGAGCCAATGAGGGGAATAGTTGAAAACAAAAGGGAAAATCCCTTAATCAGCCTTTCATTTTTAAGGAATAAAATTGGAATAATCCCGATTAGGGGAACAAATATTGATAAAGAGAGAATATCCATTTTATATTTATGATTTAAGATTTAGGATTTAAGATTTAAAACAATGTGGGTACCTAAATCCTACCAAAATTATAATTATTCCCCCTTCAATTTGCAATTTAAAATTTTCAATCTCAATAAACCTCTACCCCTTTTTCATTTATGTTATTTTCTTCGTTTTCTTCTTCTATCTTGTTTTCGCAGTCGACCACAACCCTTATTGTTTGTGTGCCTTCTTCGCTGGGAAGCCAGATTGTATTTATGGTTGTGCTTTCTTTGCTCTTTAAGCTTTTTATTATCTTTCCAAATCCAATATTAGAAGAATTACAAAAGAAACCTACACTAATAAAATCTGCCTTTGTATTTCCTATATTCTTTATGGTTGCCTTTACCCTTGTCCATATCCCAAGCTTTGGCTCTAAAGCATCTATTTCAGAAACAACAAGGTCAGCTAGATTAGACTTGGGTTTCGCCACCTCTTTCTTTTTCATAGCAGAAAGGAATCTATCGCCTTTTTCCCCAAAAACCACCACCCTATGATTTCCACAATCAGCAATGTAGAGATTAGAATCAGCATCAAGGAATAATCCATAGGGATAGAGAAGCTTTATGGGTAATACATCAATAATTTTTCCATAAAAATCAAGCTTTAAGATGCAATTTTTTTCCCTCTCTGCTACATAGATATTGCTATCCTTATCAACTACAATCCCAGATGGAGAGAGAAGATTCTCTATGGTTTTTACCAATATGCCAGATTGCGAAAATTTTTTTATTGTAGAACCATCAGAGACAAGGATAAATCCAAAATTGTCCTTCGCAATGCAAGATGGCTCTTTAAGAGAAGAGCAGAGTGTTCCAAGATATTCTCCATCTAAAGAAAACCTCATAATTTCATTAGAGCAAAGAACAAAGATAGCTTTGTCATCTACAAGCAAATCCCTTGGGAAGGTAAGGTTTGAAAGCCTTAAAATCTCGTTTCCTCCTTTGTCAAATTTTATAACCACATTTTCCCTTGAGCTTAAACAATAAATATTTTCATAAGCATCAACGAATATTGCAATAGGTGAGGGGAAATCCCAAACTGCCTTTGGCTCAAAGGAGAAATCAAGAGAGAGAACCCTGTTATTTCCTGTGTCTGCAATGTATATACCATCCTTGCTCAAAGCAACATCATAAGGAAGATTAAGCCTTTCTAAGGATTTTCCCGAAGCTTTCCATTCCTCTTCAAGAATTCCATCAAGGGAAAATTTTAAGATCCTATTTCCTCCCTTCTCGGAAACAAAGATGGATGAGCGGTTGAAAGCAAGATCAGCTGGATTTGACAAACCTTTAATAAATGGAACAAATCCATTATCTACAAGCTTTACAATAGAAGAGCTATCCGTAACATAGAGATTTTTATCGGGAGAAAATGCTAAACCCCCTGGATTATTTACCCCCCTTATTGACTCAATAAATCCTCCATCCTTATTAAACCTCATAATTCTATCATTGGAAGAATCAGAGATGTATACATCCTCATCTATTGCTATTCCACAAGGCCATTTTAGACCCTCTTTCTTTCCAAATTCCATAATAAATCTTCCATCGGGGCTGAATTTTTGAACTATGCCATTTCCAGAATCAACCACATAGAGGCAATCTTGTTTATCAAAGGCTATAGAATTTGGATACTTAAATCTTCCTTTTCCCTCTCCCAAGCCACCTATATTCATCTTAAATGTGCCGTCAGGAGAAAATACAGAAATTCTGTTATTCCAGGTATCAGATACATATATATCACCTCTGGAATTTATGGCTACATCCATTGGCCCATCAAGAGAGGAATCACCTTCTCCCCTTTCTCCAAACTCAAGAGAAAGCCTTCCATCCCTTGTATACTTTTTTATTCTGGAGTCTCCCGAGGAAACAACATAGATCATCTCAGCTTTATCTATACAAATGCCGGATGGCACTCGGAAATTCCAGTTAATATCTGGAAAGATAAAGAGCGAAAAAAGTAAAGGGGCTATCTTTCTCATAGAAATATTATAAAAAAACAAGCCTTTTTTGTCTAATAAAACTTAACAT
>JBFMED010000202.1:0-8786 GCA_040753475.1 bacterium | reverse complement strand
CCTTGCCCTCTCAATCTCAAGGAGAGAATTGTTTATTTGGTTAGTGATTGTAAAATTTGGTTTAAACATAATTTTTTATAACCGTCCCAAACCCTCTTGAGACTGATTTACCAATGCCCCAGTAATCTGGTATTTCAAAGTTGACTGAAAAAGTGCCAATCTGGGAGGTCTCTTCCTTTTAAGGTCAAGCGTCTGAGCCAGGTAAGGGCATTTGCTCCTACATTAATCCCTTTTGCTCCCTGCACTTGAAGCAGCTTGCCATAAAGCACACCCAGCAAATAAGAAGATCATAATCGCTCCCATTTTCAATAGCGTCCAACCAATACCAGCGGGCAGTGGTCATAACCTCTTGCCAAAATCTGTCTAAAGGAATCTCTGTTTTATGATAGACAGCGCCAGCGATGTTTTTTTTCAACTGCCGCAATTTCATGCTTACATTCAGATCTTTTGTCTTTTTACCACCTGGACGATAAAATAGTGTTCTTAATGCCCCAAGTGATAAATTAGGCTGGAACTCATTCCAAAGAAATGTCGCGGGAAAGAGAGGATGTTTCCATCCCCTTGATTCTTCATTAACCTTTGATAGTTCGGTTAATCGGCTTGGTGGCACATTCGTAATCATACTGGTTCTTGTGTTCGTTCACACAATATTCCTTGCAGGATTCATTATAATCTTTTAAAATAAAATGGGTTTTTTGGTAATACAATGAATGAATGGCTTACAGGGCTTAAGGAATCCTCCTTTGTTTTTGGGCTTTCAAGGATAAAGAAGCTTCTTAAGGCTTTAGGGAATCCAGAAAAAGATTTTGCTTCTGTTCATATAACTGGCTCAAATGGAAAGGGCTCTACTGCAACATTTATCTTCTCTGTTTTAAAGGAGGCAGGTTATAAGGTTGGTTTATATACATCGCCACACCTTGTAGATTTTAGGGAAAGGATAAAAATAAACAATAAAATGATTCCCCAAAAAAAGCTTAAAACCATTATTGAAAAGGTAAAAAAAGCAAGTAGAGGGCTAGACATAACATACTTTGAAGCAGCAACTGCCATTTGTTTCTTGTATTTTGCAGAAGAAAATGTTGATCTTGCAATTATTGAGGTAGGGCTGGGTGGAAGGCTTGATGCGACAAATACAATTAAACCTTTGCTTTCTATAATTACCAATGTTTCCCTTGAGCATACAAATTATCTGGGAGGAACAATAGAAAAAATTGCAAGGGAAAAGGCAGGAATAATAAAAAAGGGAATTCCTGTTGTTATGGGAAGGATGGATAAAAAGGCACAAAGTGTAATAGAAGAATGTGCAAAAGAGAAGGGTGCACAAATTTTTATTGAAGGAAGGGATTTTATGGCTAAAGGAATACCAGATTGCTTTGAAGTCAAGGTTTTTGATAGAGCTTATAAAGGGCTTTCCTTAAAAATGATTGGAGACCATCAAGTTTTAAATGCGCTTTTAGCAATTGCTTCCCTTGAAATTTTAAAAAAGGATTTTCCTTATTCAATTTTCAAGTTAAAAAAAGGGCTTAGAAATGCCTATATAAAAGGAAGGATGGATGTTATTTCAAAAAACCCTCTGATTATTTTAGATGGTGCCCATAACCCAGGGGGAGCAAAAATATTAAGAGGGGCTTTAAATTTCTATTTTCCACCCTATAAACCCATATTCATTATAGGCATCCTAAAGGATAAGGATAAAGAAGGCTTTTTTTTAAATCTTGGTATATCGGGTCATAAAATAATTGTAACCGAGCCAAAGATAGATAGGCTATATCCAAAGGAATTGCTTTTTGAAATGGTAAAAAAATATACAGATGATGCTATTGTGATGGATGATATAAAAATGGCTATTGAATATGCAAAGGGCATTGTAAAAAATGATGGGCTTATTTGCATCTGCGGCTCCTTTTATCTTGTAGGCGAGGCAATGAAAGAATTTAGGATTTAGAATTTAAGATGTTTTTTCTTGAGGGTTTATATAGAATTGGGCTTTTTTGCCATAGGCGATTGTCAAAGCCCAAAAAGGTTCCTGCCTTTGTCATAAGCATAGGAAACATTACAACCGGTGGATGCGGGAAAACCCAGATGGTTTTAAAGATTGCCCAAATTCTTAAGGAAAGAAAGGTTTGTATCTTAAGTAGGGGATATAAAGCAAGGCTTGAAAATAAGGGTGGCATTGTTACGCCAAATAGCAGAGTAGAGGATGTGGGTGATGAGCCTTTAATGCTTTCAAAAATGACAAACATTCCTGTTATGGTTGGAAAAAATAGATACAAATCCGCAATGTTTGCTATTTCTAACCTTGGCATAGATACCATCATATTGGATGATGGATTTCAGCATTGGGGGCTCTTTCGCAATTTAGACATCCTTCTTATAAATGGAGGTAACCCCTTTGGAAACTATCGCCTTTTGCCTTGTGGAATCCTGCGTGAACCATTGGCAGGGATTGAGAGGGCTGATATAATTGTAATTACAAAAAGAAAAGACCTAAATATTATTGAAATAATAAGAAGATTTAATAAAACCTCGCCAATATTTGAGGCAGAATACAAGCCAAGCGCTTTATTGGATAATAATGGAAAGATGTACCCTCTAAGCCTTATCTCTAATAAAAATGTATTGGCAATATCGGGAATACAAGACTCAAGTTCATTTGAAAAAACATTAGGGGATTTAGGATGCTATGTGGAAGGAATAAGGTTTCCCGACCATCATTTTTATTCTTCCTCTGAGATAGAAAAGATAAAACATAAAGCAAAGGAATTTGACCTTGTTGTATCAACCCTAAAGGATAAAGAAAAATTAAAGGGAGAGGGTTATCTTTTCCTTAATGTTTCTTTCTCAATAAGTGATGAGCCCTCTTTCATTAAGCTTTTAACCCCTAAGGAACAATAATTACAATCGCCTTTTTATCAAAGTATTTTCTTGCTATTTGCTTTATGGTTGAAGGATCTATTTTATCCAACCTTTCTCTATATCTTTCTATCTCATTAAAAGACATACCATAAAGCTCACAAAGCCCTGCTTCAAATCCATATTGGTTATTATCTTCCAATAATACCTCCTTTTCTCCAATAAGATATGTTCTGGAGGAGGAAAGCTCATCAGATGACACATCTTCATCTTTAAGCCTTGCTATCTCTTTTTCTATTTTTTCACAAACTAAAGATACATTCTTCTCTGATGTTTGGGCGTGAATAATAAAACATCCAGGGTCAAGACCAAAGATATTAAAGGAATCCGTATAGTAGACAAGCCCCTCTTCCTCACGCAAGCTATTAAAAAGCCTTCCACCCTGCCTTGAAAGAATAGAAGAAATAAGCTCAAGGGAAAATCTATCTTCATCGGTTATCCTGCTTCCAAGAAAGCCCATCATAATTCCAGTTTGAGAAAACCTCTTATTCTCCATCCTTAATTCTATATCTTCTTCCAATTGTGGATTGGGATATGGTTTTGGCTTATAAAGCCTTCTTTGTTCTAATCTTTGAAAATGCCTTTTTATAGATTTTTCTATTTTCTCTGGATTTACACCTCCAAATACAGTCAAAACTATGTTATTTGGCATTATTCTCTCATTATAAAATGAAAGGATATCCCTTTTTGTAATACTTTCTATGGATTCTTCTGTTCCAAGCTCAGAGATGCTATATGGATGGGTTTTGTAGATGGTTTTTAGAAACATGTTTAGGCAAAATGAAAACATTTCATCAGATCGTGCTTTCAGGGAGAGAATTACTCTCTTTTTTTCCCTCTTAATCTCTTCTTCATCAAAGGTTGGCTCTTTAATTATTTCCTTGAGTATTGCAAGCCCCTTATCAACATTTTCAGGAAGAATAGAGATGGATATTCCAAAGGAATTTCTTCCACCATAGGAAGAGATGCTTCCACCAAGAGACTCAATCTCTTCGGCAATCCTTGCCCTTTCTTTGTTTTTTGTTCCAGCAAGAAGTAAGGACGAGGTAAGGTTTGAAATTCCCTCCTTTCCCTCTTTTTCTACCAACCTTCCTCCCTTAAATAAGGCATAAATTGATACAAGCCCCCTTGTATTTGAAGGGCTTATAAGATAGGTAAGCCCATTTGGAAGATACCCCTTTTTTATTTCTCTTTTCTTCACAGCTATTTTTTCCTTTTCTTCTTCCAGCTTTTCTGGAGAAAGAAGGGCAACTGTCATATTGTTAGAATTAAGGTATAGCTTTGCAGCATCCCTTATTTCCGAAGGCTTAATCCCTTCTATGCTTTTTACATATTCATCTAAGAAATAGGGATCTCCTGTATCAAAAAAGGATTCTCCAAGCACACTTGCCCTCTTTTCAATGGTATCTTCCAAAGAATAAATATCTGCAATGAGCTTTCTCTTTGCAAGGTTAAGCTCTTTTTGAGATACACCATCTTTTTTTATCCTTTCAATCTCTCTGAGTATTTCTTCTTCTGCTACCTTAAGGTTATTTGGATGCATCTTTGCCAAAATGCCAAATAGCCCAGGAAATGGTGGTGTATAAGAGAAAGATTCAATAGAAAGAACAAGGCTTTTGTCATCAACCAAAGATTTATAAAGCCTTCCTGTTCTTCCCTTTCCTAATATTACAGAAAGTAAATCCAGGTGATGAATATCAGGGTGGGTAATGGATGGAATATGAAATCCCATCTCAAGATAGGCAAGGGAAAGAGGCCTTTCCTCGCAAAATACCCTCTTTGAAACCTGCCTTGGTTCATTTGGAATGTTTATGGCCTTTTCTGGTTTCCTTGGAATGCTTGAAAATACCCTCTTTATCTTATCCAAAAGCCCTTTTTCCTCAAAATCTCCGCAGGCAGAAATTGCAATATTAGAAGGGATATACCTTTCTTTATGATAGGCAATAAGATTACCCCTTTCTAATCCCTTGAAAAGCTCTTTATAACCAATAATCGGATACCTTACAGGATGGGTGGTAAATGCTTCGGCAAATAAAGACCGGAAAAGAAAGCCATAAGGATCATTATCCCTTGTTTCAATCTCCCTTAATATAACATCCTTTTCTTTAACAAGCTCATCTTCTGGAAATTCGGGAAAAAATAAGATATCCTTAAGGATATCAATAGCAACATACATTGATTGGGATGGAATGGTGATTTTGTAGACGGTTTTGTCAAAAGATGTAGAGGCATTTATTCTTCCTCCCTCCTTTTCAATTTCACCTGCTATCTCTCCTGGTGGCCTTTTCTTTGTTCCCTTAAAGAGCATATGCTCTACAAGGTGTGATATGCCAGAGCCAATGTATTCATCCTCATAGATGCTTCCTGCCTTTACAAACGCCTGGATTGATACAAATCCTGTTGTATGCCTCTCCTCAAGGATTACCTTCATTCCATTTTCCAGGGTGTAAATGGAGGGAAAGGCAAAATGTGAAAGGAGTAAGAAAAGGAGGGTTTTATAACGCAATCTTAAGAAGCTGTTCATACGATGCATCTACTCGCCTTTGAATCTCATCAATCACATCCATCTTTTCCAATAGATGCTTAAACCTTGCCTGGGACTTGATAAATTCAATAACGGGCTTTTTCTCCTTTGGTTTATATGTTATGTTGTATTTGCCGTTTTCTACCTCGTATAGAGGCCAGAACCCTGTATCAGCTGCAAGTTTTCCCATTTCAATTGTCTTATCTGATGGAAATCCCCAGCCAAGTGGACAGGGAGATAAGACATTTATAAAGCTTGGGCCATCAAAAGAAAGGGCTTTTTGGGTCTTCTTTACAAGGTCAGACCAATTTCCCACAATAGCCTGGCCAACATATGGGATATTATGAGCTATAACAATAGCGGTTAAATCTTTTCTCTCCTGTGATTTTCCTATTGCTTTCTTTCCTGCCTGGCCGGTTGTTGTGTGTGCTCCATAGGGTGTGGCAGATGATCTTTGAATCCCTGTATTCATATATGCCTGATTGTTTATACAGACATAAAGCATTCTATCGCCCCTTTCAAGTGCTCCTGATAATGCCTGAAGACCTATATCGTATGTTCCGCCATCTCCACCAAATGCTATAAAATCAATCTCTTCGCTTATCTTCCCCTTTTTCTTTAAGGCAAGATAGGCAGAATAAGCACCCGAGATGGTTGCTGCGGCATTTTCAAAGGCAGAGTGGATAAATGGGATTTTCCAGGCGGTATATGGAAATATGGTTGTGGTAACCTCAAGGCAGCCTGTTGCAGAGGAGGTAACCACGGGTCTTTCCCCTGCAAGGAGGATTTGCCGGATGGCTATAGTTTCACCACAACCTGCACAAACCCTATGTCCAGATGAAATGCCCTCCTTCTTTTTTGATAAAGATTTTAATGTAATGGGATTCATAAAAATAGTTTAACAACAAAAAAATTTTATTGTCAATAATTTTTTTGAAACTTCTGTGATTCAGACATTACATAAAACCACAGATTTTAGCAAAAAAACCAAATTTACCCTAAAAAATATGGGTAAGTTTCAAAAAATTATTATTTGACATAATTTTATTTCTTTTATAAAATTTTTTAATTAAAAAAATTGGAGGTTAAAGAAATGAAGAAAGGATTGTTTTTAGCCATTTTGGTTGTGTTGGCTGGCTGTTGTCTTCCTAAAAAGGAGACCAATGTTGTAAAAATAGCCCTGGTCTGTCCATTGACCGGGGATTTGGCAGCAATGGGACAGGGGATGAAAAGGGGAGCAGAGATGGCTGTTAGCGAGGCAAATAAGACCTCAACCAAATTTAAATTTGAGCTTGTCTCCTTTGATGACAGGGCAGATCCAAAGGAGGCGGTTAATGTATCAGCTCAAATTATATCAGACCCTAATATTTATGGTGTGGTTGGACATCTAAATTCTGGATGCTCAATCCCTGCCTCTAGTGTTTATGCAAGAAAAAGCCTTATAATGATTAGCCCAGCATCTACAAATCCAAAGCTAACCCTTCAAGGACTTCCAAATGTTTTCAGGGTTTGCACAACAGACGATGTTCAGGGAAGCTTTGGAGCTGATTTTCTTATAAACAAGCTAAACATTAAGAATGTTGCCATAATCCATGATAAAACAGCATATGGACAGGGTTTGGCAGAGGAATTTAAGAAAAGGTTTGAAGAAAATAAGGGGGTAATTCTTTCCTTTGATGGAATAAATATAGCAGATAAGGATTTCAAAGCCCTTTTAATCTCAATAAAGGATAAAAAGCCAGAGGCTATTTATTTTGGTGGTGTCTATGGTGAGGGAGGTTTAATTTCAAAGCAGGCAAAAGAACTTGGTTTAAATGTTCCCCTAATCGGAGGCGATGGCCTTTTTAGCCCAGAGTATATAAAAATTGCAGGGAATGCGGGAGAGGGAGATTTTGTAACAATGGTTGGGGTTGGAATAGAAAATTTACAGGAAGCACAGAGCTTTCTGGAAAGGTTTAAAAATAAATATCCAGATGTAGAAAGCCAGCCTTATGACCATTATACCTATGAGGCAGCAAATATAATCATATCCGCAATCTCTAATTCTGGTCTTGACAATCTAAAGGTAATTAACTGGGTAAAAAATGTTAATTATCAAGGGATTTTGGGAGAGACAAAATTTGATGAAAAGGGAGATACCTTGAATAAGGCTATTAGCATTTATAGGGTAGAAAATCAGAAATTTATATTGGTTAAGGAATAGGGCAAAAGGGCAATTATGGATGCATTAAGATATGATAATTTAATTGAATCTGTAAAATCATTACCCATGGAAGAAAAAGAAGATCTTAAATTTCTAATAGATAAATATCTTATAGAGGAACAAAGAGAAGAAATCTACAGAAATTATCAAAATAGCTTGAAAGAATCAAAACTAGAATTTTCAAGTGATGTAGCCAAACTAAGAAAAATGATAGAAGAATGATAGAAATCAGTTTTAGCCCTTCCTTTAAAAGAGCGTATAGAAAAAGAATTAAAGGAGTAGATATAGGGAAACATGATGAAGTTTATTAAATTCAGAGAGGAATAATGTTCATCTCAGAGCTTTTAAATGGAATTACCCTCGGAGGTATTTATGCCCTTCTAGCATTGGGCTATACAATGGTTTATGGAATCCTCTTAATGATTAACTTTGCCCATTCTGAAATATTTATGCTTGGTGCATTCTTTGGCTTACTCTCCTATTTTTTTTTCACTCAAGCGCCCTTTCATTTCTCTTTTCATTCTTAAGTTGCGGGTTATTAGGAATCCTTATAGAAAGGTCTGCATATAGGCCACTTCGTAGGTCTGAAAGGCTTATTCCCTTAATTAGTGCAATAGGCGTATCCATATTCTTGCAAAACCTTGTAATGCTTATTGCCTCTCCAGAATCAAAGCCCTATCCTTCAATGTTTCCATATTTTAAAATTTTAGAAACCAACATCAATTCCTTACAAATTTTTATCATTGTCCTTACCATTATCTTGATGATTACCCTAAATCTTTTTATTGCAAAGACAAGGCTTGGAATGGCAATGAGGGCTGTTTCGCAAGATAGAATAACATCTTCTCTTATGGGAGTAAATGTGAATTTTATTATTTCTCTGGCATTCTTTATTGGTGGAGGTCTAGGAGGCATAGCGGGTTTCTTAAATGGGCTTTATTATGGCTCTATAAAATACAATATGGGATTTATCCCTGGAATAAAGGCATTTACAGCGGCTGTTTTGGGTGGGATTGGAAACATTAAGGGAGCAATCCTTGGAGGCTATGTGCTTGGAATCCTTGAGGCATTTTGTGCAGGGTATATATCTTCGGAAAACAAGGATATTTTTGCCTTTGTTGTTTTAATCCTTGTCCTTATCTTTAA
>JBFMED010000201.1:0-3782 GCA_040753475.1 bacterium | reverse complement strand
TTTATTTTTTTGTTGCCCAGCGGTTATGCAGCCAAAACCATTGGTCTGGATATTTCCTAATATGGCATTCAAGATACCTGGTTAATTCCTCTGCCATATTTGCTATTTCTTCCTTTGAATTTTTTGTTCTTTTGGGATAAATAGGCTTTTCTATTATTACCTTATGCCTATTATTTTCGAAAACATCAATGATAAAGAATATCGGAGTATTTGTTCGCATACTAAGGATAATTGGGCCAGGTGATGTAGAGGCAGGTCTTTTAAAAAACTCGCAAAAAATCCCATTTTTTCCTGCATCCTGATCCCATAAAAATTCAACAAGCTTGCCTTCTCTTAAAGCACTTATTGTCCCTTTAAGGTCTTGCTCCATAATCACTTTCATCCCCAATATCTCTAATTGCCTTTTTATAAGCAAACCAACCATTTTGTTTCTTTGTAGCCTGATTATGTTATAAAGGGGAGAAATCTTTTTAGATAGGGTTATTCCCATTACAGGCCAGCTTCCCATATGGGCGGTTAGGATTACCGCACCCATTTTCTTATCTTTGATTTCCTCAAGATATTCCAACCCTATAACCTCTGTAGAGCTTATAATCTCATCTTTTATTTGAGGAAGGATGATAAATTCAATAATTCTTTTTCCAAAGTTTCTATATGTGTTTTTTGCTATTTTTTTAATTTCGTTATTGCTCTTTTCAGGAAAGGCATTATTAAGGTTATCCATTGCCCTTTTTCTAATCTTTGGTAGGCAAAGGTATAAAATATCTCCAAGCTTCTCTCCTAGTAAGTAATCTATCCTTAAAGGAAGGCAGGAAATTATCCCCATTAAGACCTTTAAAGCAAAAAATTCCAAAAAATGTCTTAACCTTTTCATTATCCCGAACGCCGGAACCCGAATCCCGAATCCCGATTTTTCCCTTTAACTCCACAAAGAAACTCATAGCCAGAGATAGGCCTTTTCCCACTTTTTTGAACCAAATCAAGGACAATTGAGCCTTTCCCACAACCTATAATTAACCCTTTATCCTTTTTTCCAAGTATTTTTAAAGGCTCTCCTTCAATTTCAGAGAGCCTTGCCTTTAATACCTTTATCCTTTCATTATAAAGTCTTATCCAAACACCAGGGTCCTTTGGAACACCCCTTATAAGGTTAAAAATCTTCCTATTTTCTTCTCTAAAATCAAGCTCAATAGCCTCTTTTATCTTGGGAGCAAATGTGGGAATGCCCTCCTGTTTTTTCCTTCCTGCCTTTCCTTCTTCAATCAAAGAAATTGCGTCCCTTAGGGCATCTTTTCCTATTTCAGAAAGCCTTAAAGATAGGCTTTCATAATCATCAATTTCTGAAATCTCAATTTCTCTTTGGAGAATTATATCGCCTCCATCCATTGTCTCATCCATCCAGAATATGGTTACACCCGTTTTCTCCTCTTGGTTTATCAAAGCCCAGCTAATTGGAGAAGCACCCCGATATTTTGGAAGCAAGGATGGATGAAGGTTTATGGCATTGTAGCTTGAAATTATCTCCTTTGGCAATATCTTGCCATAAGCAACCACCACAATTAGATCAAAAGAGATTTGTGAAATAATAGGAAGAATGTCATCACTTTGAAAAACCCTTATTTCAAGAGATTCTGCGATGAGCTTTAAAGGATTTGGAAAGATTTTAAGGCCCCTTCCCTTTGGCTTATCTGGCTTTGTTATTAGGCTAATATTGTGTTTTTTCTCAAAAAGCCCCTTTAAAGGCAAAATTGCAAAATCCGATGTCGCAAAGAAAAGGATGTTCATTTTTTATCAAGCTCTAAAAGAAGCTCAGAAATTGTCTTTTTATGTATTGGATGAATAAAATCCTCTGCTATCTCTTGAAGGCAGACAAGGGCAAATTTTCTATTTGCAAGCTTCTTATGAGGAATAACAAGGTGTTTTTCGTTAAGCACAAGGTCTCCATAGAGGAGGATGTCAATATCAATTATCCTTGGGCCATATTTTTTTGCCCTTTTTCTTCCTATCGTTTTCTCAATCTCTTTAAGCTTTAAAAGAAGATTTTGTGGTGAAAGGTCTGTTTCAATTTTTATGGCACGATTTAAAAAAAATGGTTGGTTTTTATATCCCCAGGGTTCTGTTTCATAAATTCTTGATGTTTTAATTATGGATGCTATTTTATCAATAAAGAATAGGGCATTTTCAATATTTTTAGACCTATCTTCAATATTTGAGCCTAAAAGGAGAAATGCTGTCATTCTATTATTCCACCACCAAGAACAATATCTCCCTCATAAAACACAACAGATTGGCCAGGGGTAATGGCAAATTGGGGTTTTTCAAATTTTACAGCTAGCCTATCTTTCTCAATTTTTCTTACAATTGCTGATTCGTCCTGGCTTCTATACCTTATTTTGCAAGATACATTTCTGGGTTCTTCTATATCAACAAACATGTTTATATCCCTTAAGTTTAATTCATCTTTATAAAGCCCTTCCCTTTCTCCTACAATAATTGCGTTTTTCTCTTTATCTATCCTGATTACATAGAGGGGCTTCCTTGCTGAAATGCCTATTTTTTCCCTCTGTCCAATGGTAAAAAATGAAATTCCAGGATGGCTTCCTAAAACATTTCCCTCCTTATCTAAAATAGGGCCTTCTTTTACTAAATCCGGGTGTTTTTCCAAAAGGTATTTTTTATAATCATTATCAGGGATAAAGCATATCTCGCTGCTCTCTTTTTTTATGGGAAATCCCAATTTCTTTGCAATTTTTATTACCTCATCCTTTGTCCTGCATCCAAGTGGCATTAGAATATGCTTAAGATATTCCCCTTTTATTGGATAGAGAAAATATGATTGGTCTTTTTTTAAATCAATACCTTTCTTAAGCATTCCCTTTTCTATCCTTGCATAATGGCCTGTTGCAATATATTCTACATCCAATTCTTGTGCTTTTTTTAAGAAAAAATTAAATTTTATGTATTTATTGCACATTATACAGGGATTTGGCGTTATCCCATTTTTATAACATGCTACAAATTCATCAATTACCATTCTTTTAAAGCTATCCTTAATGTCTATTGAATAATGGGGGATTCCCAATTTAGCGGCTATATTTTTTACATCACTTATTTCACAACACCTATTTTCATCTTCCTCCATCTTAAATGTTATCCCAATAACATTATACCCTTTTTCCTTAAGCAAATAGGCACAAACAGAGGAATCAATGCCACCACTCATTCCTACCAAAACACCCTTCATAAAAACTAAAAAATTCCTAAATCCTAAAGCCAATAGGTTTTACAATTTTTGCCTTTATCCTAAGATAAAGCAGGGCTTTTCTTACCCTTTCTGCATCCTTTCTTTTCCTAAAAATCCCAAATAGCGTAGGCCCTGAACCTGACATCAAGGCATTTAAGGCACCCCCTTTTATAAGATATTCCTTCATTTTTACAATCTCTGGATATTTTCTTATGGTTACAGATTCAAGACAATTATGTAAATTCTTTGCAATCCCAAAAACATCCCCATTTTTTATTGCCAAAATCATCTCCTCTATTCCGCATTCTAAATTCCGCATTCTGAATTCTTGATATACCTCCTTTGTAGATACCTTAAATGGAAAAAATACAAGAAGAAAAAAACAATCCGGGATTAATGGAAGCCTTGTAAGTTTTTCTCCCTTTCCTTCTCCTAAACATGTTCCCTTCTCAAGGAAAAAGCAAATATCAGCTCCAAGCCTTTCCCCTATTTTCTTTAATTCATCTAAAGAGAGGGAAAGGTCCCAAAATCTATTTAA
>JBFMED010000200.1:0-6729 GCA_040753475.1 bacterium | reverse complement strand
AATTAAGAAATTATCTTTTTAGGCTAATAGCTAAACATATACCTATATTATAACCTAGATAAGGGGTAAAGGTAAATAAAAATTTTTGGTAAGCATAAAAACTTGACAAAAATTTTTAGAGTAAGTATCCTCAATTATGGTATATTGTATAAACTAGAATAATTTAGGATTTATTTCCCTTCTTTGAAGGGGTGGCAGACCGTAAGGTCTGACGGGGTAGTTGGGAAATCCGACAAAAACACCCCGTCAAACTTCGTTTGACACCCCTCTAAAAGAGGGGAATGGATTTAGGAATTTTTTCAATTGTTTTAAATTTTAAATCCTAAATTGCTAATCTGACCATTTATAAAAGATACTATAAAGAGGGAATGAATATAATCAGGGTTTCAAATATAAAAATAGGAGAAGAATTTGTTTTGATTGCAGGTCCTTGTGTTATTGAGAATGAGGAGATAACATACGATACAGCCTTAAGGATAAAAAGGATTACAGGAAGGCTAAAGATTCCATTTATCTTTAAGTCATCCTATGACAAGGCAAATCGGTCAAGTATAGATTCCTATAGGGGCCCAGGAATAAAGGAAGGGCTTAGGATCCTTGGAAAAATAAAAAAGGAGCTGGATATTCCCATTATAACCGATGTCCATTGTAAAACTGAGATAGATGAAGTAGCAAAGGTTGTGGATATAATCCAAATTCCAGCATTTCTATGCAGGCAGACAGATTTAATCATAGAGGCAGCAAAGACAGGGATTCCTGTAAACATCAAAAAGGGACAATTTATGTCTCCCCAAGATATGAGGCATATTGTTCAAAAAATAGAATCTATTGAAAAAGGCAAAATTCTCCTTACAGAAAGGGGGACATTCTTTGGCTATAATAACCTTGTGGTTGACTTTAGGTCATTTCCCATTATGCGGGAATTTGGCTATCCCCTTATCTTTGACGTAACGCATTCCTCGCAAGATAGGAAATTTGTCCCCTATTTTACAAGGGCTGCCTGTGCTTCTGGCATTGATGGCTTATTTATGGAGGTTCATCCAGAGCCAGAAAATGCTTTGTGTGATGGACAAAGTATGGTAAGGCTAGATGATCTAGAGGAGATTTTAAACCAGGCAAAGAAAATCCTTGCTAAATAACAAAATCTGTAACTACTCAGGTTTTTTAAGTAAATTACAGTTACAACCTAAAAATTTGGAATTTTGTGCTTGGAATTTGGTGCTTGTTTGAGATTTGGTGCTTGGAATTTGGAATTTATAGTTTATTAGTTCTCTTACAGAAGGTGAGTAGATACCAAAATCTTATGTTCAAGTAGACAAAATGTTCTTTGGTTAGTATAATATATGAGCTAAAATGAAGGTAGCAAAGACGGGTAATGAGGCAATGGCAGAGGCAATGAGGCAGATAAACCCTGATGTTGTCGCAGCCTATCCGATAACACCAGCCACAGAGATTGTTATGATATTTGCAGGCTTTGTGGCTGACGGTCTTGTGGAAACAGAGTATATTCCGGTTGAAAGTGAACATTCTGCAATGAGTGCCTGCATTGGAGCATCGGCAGGTGGTGCGAGGGTAATAACATCAACCTCATCGCAAGGGCTTGCCCTGATGTGGGAAATGCTATACATTGCATCGGGATTGAGGCTTCCCATTATAATGGCAGAGGTCAACCGGGCATTATCTGTTCCCATAAACATCCATTGCGACCATTCTGATACAATGGGTGCAAGGGATTCGGGATGGATACAAATATACTCAGAGAATGCCCAGGAGGCTTATGATTATCTTATCCAGGCGGTAAAAATTGCAGAAAAGGCAAGGCTTCCCATTATGGTTACAACCGATGGGTTTATCATAAGTCATGGGATGGAGGTTTTAGAGACATTAAGCGATGAGGAGGTAAAGGGCTTCATTGGTGAATATAAGCCAGAATATAGCCTTTTGGATACAAAGAAACCAATAACCATAGGAGCCATAGACTTTACAGACTATTACTTTGAGCATAAAAGGCAGACAATTGAAGCAATGAATAAGGCAAAGGATGTTATCAGGGATGTAGAGAAAGAATTTAGCGAGAAATTTGGCAGGGAATATAGCCCCGTCTCTTCCTATAGACTTGATGATTCAGAGATTGCCGTAGTTGCTATTGGCTCTACTTGTGGAACAATAAAATACGTGGTTGATGAATTAAGGGAAAAGGGAATAAAGGCAGGGCTTTTAAAGGTCTCACAATTTCGTCCATTCCCAGATTCTCTGATAAAAGAAGCCCTTTCAGGAACAAAGGTAATTGCGGTTATGGATAGGACAACGGGGTTAAATGCAAGCTTTGCTCCATTATGCCTTGAAGTAAGGTCTTCTCTCTATAGTCTTTTAAATCCACCAATTAGTGTAAATTACATCTATGGCTTGGGAGGAAGGGATACAACCCTTGACGAGATAAGAAAGGTTTTTGATAATCTTTCTATAATCCTTAAGGAAAAAAAGATTGAAAACCCCATAAGATACCTCGGCGTTAGGGAATAAAAAGATGGTACGTGTTTATACCAAAAAGTAATTCCTTTGGATTTTGGCATTTGAACTTTAAACCAATGAGCTCAAGAAACACCCGATTTTACAGGGCAGTAGCAAAATTTGCAAAAGTTTAGAGATTATTTTAACATTCATAAAACACATACTAAAATTTTATATTGATATCTTCTCTTTCCTGTAAAAGGCAATGTCAAAGACCACCTTGCAGAGGAATAAAGCAGAAAACATTGATGCAATAATTCCAATGCTTAAGGTAACAGCAAAGCCCTTAATGGGGCCTGTTCCAAAATAAAAGAGGATAAATGCAGTTATCAGGGTTGTCAGGTTTGAATCAAGGATGGTTAAGAATGCCCTTTTATGGCCAGCCTCAATGGCATTCCTTACAGACCTTCCAGCCCTCATTTCCTCCTTTATCCTTTCAAAGATAAGGACATTTGCATCAACCGCCATACCAATGGTTAAAACAAGACCAGCAATTCCAGGAAGTGTAAGGGTTGCAGAAAATCCAGCTAAAACACCAAAGATAATCGCAATTGTGTAGGAAATGCCAAGAACAGCAACTAAGCCTGAGAATTTGTAATATAAAACCATAAACAAAATAACGCAAAGTGCCCCAAAAAAACCCGCCATCAATCCCTTTTTTACCGCATCATGTCCTAGGCTTGCTCCCACTGTCCTATTCTCAACAATATTAACCGGTGCAGGTAGGGTTCCTGCTCTTAAAACAACAGCCAAATCCCTTGCATCATCCATTGTAAAATTCCCTGTAATTTGCCCCCTTCCATCTGGAATTCTTGATCTTATAACCGGTGCTGACTTTACCTTTCCATCCAATACAATAGCAAGCCTTTTTTCAATGTTTTCACCGGTTACCTTTGCAAAGCTTCTTGCTCCAATTGGGTCTAATGAAAATGAGATCCCAATATTTGATCCTAAGCCCATCTGGTCTGTCCTGGAAACCCAGGCATCATTTAGATGCTCACCTGTCATATCAGCCTTTTCCTTTACAAGATAATTATTTCCATCCTCGTCTTTAAGGATTTCCCATCCTGTCCTTGGGCCCTTTTCAAGGGCTGTATTTAAATTTGCCTCATCAACCAGCTTAAACTCAAGCAATGCGGTTTGACCAATAATTTTCCTTGCCCTTTCAGGGTCATCAAGCCCAGGGAGCTGGACAACAATTCTTTTATCTTCTCCCTGTCCTTCAAGCTGGACAATAGGCTCTGCCACATGAAATTCATCAACCCTATTCCTTATTACCTCAAGTGCCCTCTCTGCTGCATCTTCTGCCTGTTTAGAAGAAAGACCTGATGTATCAGGCATAAGAACAAGGTTCATCCCACCAATAAGGTCAAGCCCAAGCTTTAGCTTTTTAATGTAAAGATAGGCTATTGTCCCTCCAAAGATAAGGAGGATAAGAATTATCTTCCAGGCAACCTTTTTCTGCATATTGAAATTATATATTCAAAAGCCATATTATGTCAAATGTATATGTTTAGCCTTTAGTCATTAGCCATTAGTCTTTAGCCTTTATTTTATATAATTTGAAACTTACTTAAACCTGATCCTGATATGGTTTATCTGCTTAAGTTAAGTTTCAAAAATAAAACATTGCTTTTTGCTACAATAATTATTATAATGGTCTTATGAGGGATAAGTATCTTTTTTTGCTTGTTATTCTTCTTTTTGTTGTGGGGATAGGTTTATTCTTGCAGATATTTTTTCTTTTGGAGAAGCCAAAGATAAGCTCTGAAAGGAAAAAAATTGAAACAATAGTTTTAGAAAACAGCGAGCTTAAAAAAGGGATAAATAGGCTTTTGGCAGAAAGGGCTACTTCTTCTACCCAGATTGCTGATCTTATTGAGGAAAATAAGATGAAGGATGAACAAATAAAGATGCTTGTTTCAAGGAAGCCAAAGGAGATTGTGGTTTTTAAGCCAGATATTAAGCTTGAGGAAGAAAGAGAGAGGCTTATTCTAGAGAATGAGCATTTTAGCAAGATAAGCAGGGAATTGGACAAAAAAATAGAAAAGGCATCAAGAGAGCTTTTAGCAAAGGAAGAGGAAATAAAAAGCCTTGAGCAAGAGATAAAAAATAAAGAAAGCGAAAAAAGCATTGTTATGGCTGAGATGCAAGATGCTTTCTTGGATAGAGAAGCCAAAGAAAGGGAGGAATCCCTTGAAAGGGATAAAATTGCCCTTACTACGAAAATTCTTTCCCTTCAGGATGAAATGGCAGAGATTTCAAAGAAAAAAGAGGAGCTTTCAGAAAAAAATTCCCTTATTTTAAAAGAGATGGATGACCTGAAGGAAAGGCTTGCTATTTCCGAGGAGGAAAAGGAGAGAATAATTGAGTCTTCAAAGAGGGAAATTGAGGATATTCTTAAGAAAAAAGAGGAAGAGGTTTCAAAGATAAGTGTTGAAAAAGAGGATGATAAAAAAAGGGCTCATAAGCGGTCTTTGGCAGGAAATTTCTTGAGCATGTTTTTATTATGGAAAAAATAGGGCTTTCTCATATTGACAGAGAAGGAAGGCCAAAGATTGTTGATATATCAGAAAAAAAAGAGACCCTGCGCAGAGCTATTGCATCCTGTAAGATTATAATGAAAAAGGAGACCTTAAAGCTCATAAAGGAGGGAAAAGCAAAAAAGGGTGATGTTTTAAGCGTTGCTGTAATTGGAGGGATAGAGGGGGCTAAAAAGACAGGAGATCTTATCCTACTCTCCCATCCATTAAATATTGAAGGAGCAGATGTAAGGTTTTTCTTTGAGGAGGATGGAATAAGGATAGAACAAGAGGTATGGCTTTATGGAAAGACAGGGCCTGAGATGGAAGCCCTTACAGGATGTGCTTTAGCGGCTTTGAATATCTATGATATGTGCAAGGCTGTTGATAAGGAGATGGTAATTTCTGATATTCGGCTCATATCAAAAAAGGGTGGAAAAACAAAGAAATTTTGAATTTTGAATGTTGAATTTTGAATTATTGGTTTAAAATTTATTAAAATAGATTTAAAATTCAAAATTTAGAATTCAAAATTTATTAAAGCTAGGCAAGATGGTCGCTGGATAAATCCAGAGGAAAGTCCGGACACCAAAGGGTAGGATGCTGGGTAATACCCAGGAGCTGTAAGGCTATGGAAAGTGCAACAGAAAATACACAGCCGATGGAAGGAAACTTTACAGGCAATGGTGAAATGGTGTGGTAAGAGCACACCAGGGGAGAAAGTGATTTTTCCCCTTGGAAAACCCCATCCGGTGCAAGTTCAAACCCAAGAGGCTAACCCGGCTATTCTTAAGGTAGGACGCTTGAGATGGTTGGCAACAACCATCCTAGATAAATGACCATCTAAACAGAATCCGGCTTATTGCCTGGCTGTTTTTTTGTTGCATTATTTAATGTGCTAATGTTATCATAAAATTATGAAGATTGGGATATTGACCGGTGGTGGTGATTGTCCAGGATTAAATCCTGCAATCCGTGGTGCATACCTTAGGGCAGCTGACTTTGGTGATGAGGTAATTGGGATATTGGATGGATGGAAGGGTCTGCTTGAGAAAGAGACGATAAACTTGTCTTTGAAAGATATTGATGAGATTACATCACATGGAGGGACAATCCTTGGAACTACAAGGGTAAATCCTTCCAAGCACAAAGAAGATGGATTGAAAATATGCTATGAGAATTTTAAAAGCCTTAATCTTGATGCCATAATTGCAATGGGAGGAGAGGATACATTGGGCATTGCAAACAAGCTATTTTCAGAGTTTAATCTTCCTCTGGTTGGCGTTCCAAAGACAATGGATAATGACTTATCTTGCACAGATTATACATTTGGCTTTGATACATCTGTTACAGCCGCAATTGATGCCTTGGATAGGTTAAGGGATACAGGCAGGTCTCACAGAAGGATTATGGTATTAGAGGTTATGGGCCGTCATGCCGGATGGGTTGCTCTATTTACAGCGATTGGAGGAGGTGCAGATTGGGTTCTTATCCCAGAAATCGAGCCAGACCTAGACAAAATGTGCAAGCATCTTATAAAGGCAAAGGAGAGGAAGGGATATGCTTTGGTTGTTGTATCTGAGGGAATAAAAATTAAGGTAGATAAAGAGGAAAAGCTTGATGAATTTGGCCATATGATTCTTCAAAAAAGGGGTGTTGGAAAAATAATAACGGATGAAATAGAGAAAAAAACAGG
>JBFMED010000199.1:0-2049 GCA_040753475.1 bacterium | reverse complement strand
GGTCTTCTTTTTTTTCTCCCTTCTGGTTTTTTAGGCTAAACATAATATTAGAGGTAAAAATAAAAAATTTCATCCTCTCTCAATTTGAAATTTACAATTTGCAATTGTTTAGCGAAGCTAAACACGTACTTCATAATAACATTATAAAGAGAACAATCGGGGTTTGCAAATAAATAAAGGCGTTTTCCTTGAAAGGCTATTTCCCAATCACAAAAGCCCTTGTGTCAGAGAATTCTCCGGCAGAGAGCTTGTAATAGTAAAGACCAGAAGATAGGGATTGTCCTTGCTCATTCATTCCATCAAAGAATATAGCGGAGCCTTCCTTTGCCTTTGTGTATGAGCCTTTCTTTCTAAATCCTACATCAATTGTTCTTACCTTCTGTCCTAAGATGTTGTAGATTGAAAGGGAAACATAGTTGTCCTCTGCAAGCTTAAATGGAATCCAGGCTGAATTATTTGTTGGATTTGGGAATGATGGAAGAAGGATGCTATTTGGAATAATGGGTGCATCTATCTCTATGGGTTCTTCTTCTACATTTGGCAATTGGTCTCCTTGATTTGTTCTTTCAATGAACATTGTGTTTCGGTTTGATGCAAGGTCATTGTCAAACGATAATTTTGCCTTAAGTGTCATTGAATTGTGTCTTGGTTATTAAAACATCAGTTTTTGTTGCTGGTGTTGCCCCAAGGTAGGTAAAGGCTAGGGTATAGGTTCCTACTGGAATATTCTGGAAGATAAAGTAAGAATCAATATTGGTTGTCTTTGTTTCTCCGGTTTCAACCAATCTTACTAATATTCCTGCCTGTCTTTGTGCCTCGGTTCCCTTATCAATCAGGCATAACCCTGAGATGCTTCCAAATCTCCTTAAAGAATGAGCTTTAAAATAGGCTCATCGTGAATTATGGTGCATGAGGATAGGGATAGGGTTTAAAGACACCTATATTTGTTTGAGTTACCCTCCTTTTAGAGAGATTTAAAGGGTTATAATACTCATTCAGGTGCAACATTTTCAAGAGATTATATTTGCACCATATTCCGTGAAGAGCCTAAAATTATTTATAATCACAATCCCAGATACATTCTCCAAATAAACCGCTTGCTTTGCATATCCAATGTCGCAATATCTAATTTGAATTCCATTTGCACCACTTCCAGAAAGTTTAATTCCCTTCCAATCGCCAGTGGAAGGAGTAGTTTGACTGGAAGTAAATGTAATTGTGCCAAGAGGGGTGCCTATTGCATTTAAGGTGCCATAGCAGATTAAAGAAGATAGTGAGGGTGGCAAAGAGGGCATTTAGGGTGTATTTCTCGGCAATTACCGCTTGTTCCCAGAAGGTAGCAGAGAAAGCCAAAATTAAAGATGCAACAACGCTTGAAATTATTCTTCCGTTCTTCCGTTCCTCCGCTCTTCCGCTCACTTTTAAGGTGATAAAATAAACCATCATTACACAAAGGGAGGCAAATAATGCAGATTCCATATTCATTCTAAAGGCAATGTTTCCAAAGGGGATTAAGGTTATAAAAACCTTACCCAGCAAGGTATAAAGGGGATAACCTGGGGGATGGGCAATGCCTAGTGTATAGGCACAGGTTATTAGCTCACCTGAATCATGGAATCCAATGGTCGGCGTTAATGTGTGCAAATAAACCCCAAAAGACACAAAGAAAACAAGGATGCCAAAGATGTAATCTATTGTTTTAAGAGGGATTAGCCGCTCATCTTTGCTCTTCATAAAGCTATTATATATCGCGGTTAATCAAAAGGCAAGGTTAAACTTGGCGGGTAAAAACCCCTGGCACTTTTATTTATCCAATCTTCTCGATAAAATCCTTTGTGGCTTTTAAGGCATCTTTAACCATATCTACATTGTAAAGAAGCCCTCTGTAATAACCAGCGATATGGAGTTCGTGGTAGAGATAGTCAAATTGCCTAAAGAGCTTTCCATTGTGGATGTCTAAATGTTTTCTTAATGCATTTGAATAAGCCTCATATGACTTGGGTAGTTCTTTTTTTGTTAAGCCTTTATTTAGTAAATACCCATCTATTG
>JBFMED010000198.1:0-2633 GCA_040753475.1 bacterium | reverse complement strand
CTTGACAAAATACCGCTTCCAGACTATACTTGAACTTAATAATAAGATTCTTGAGTTTATTGATGACTATAATCAAAATAAAAGGCTTAGAAGTTTGGGGTATAAAACCCCATCTCAATACCTAAAAATGGAATTACTTTATATGAGCCATATGCAATTTATATAGGACCATCAGAGCCATATACAGGACCTACATTTACCAAGAAAGACAACTGGGATAAGCCAATAAAGGTTCCTGAGGAAAAATACTTTGTTATGGGAGATAATCGAAATATTAGCAAAGACAGTAGGCGCTTTGGATTTGTCCCTGAAGACCATATCTTAGGAAAAGCGGTTTTTATCATCTGGCCTCCCCACAGAGTAGGATGGGTTTATTAAAATAGATGAAAGATATAGATAAGAAATCAGAAGTCAACTTAAACCTTAACGATAATAAATACACCGCCGATAAGATTCAGGTATTAGAAGGTCTGGAAGGGGTTAGAAAGAGGCCAAGTATGTACATTGGTGATATAAGCACAAGGGGGCTTCATCACCTTGTCTATGAGGTGGTCGATAATTCCATTGATGAGGTAATGGTAGGAGAATGCACAAACATCGATGTTATAATCCATAAGAACAATAGCGTTAGCGTAGAGGACAATGGTCGGGGCATTCCGGTTGACATCCATCCCATTCATAAGAAGCCAGCCCTTGAGATTGTTATGTGCACCCTGCATGCCGGAGGAAAATTTGACTCTGGTGCATATAAAATCTCAGGAGGATTACACGGGGTTGGTGTCTCTGTGGTTAATGGCTTGTCGCAGCAGCTCAAGGCAGAGGTATTCAGGGATGGAAAAATTTATACCCAAAGCTACGAAAAAGGCATTCCCATTACAGAGCTTAAAATTACAGGAAAAACAAAGAAAAAGGGGACAAAAATAACATTTCTGCCTGATTCTTCTATCTTTGAAAATATTGTCTTCCGATTTGATATACTTTCTCATAGATTAAGGGAGCTTGCCTTTTTAAACAAGGGAATAAAAATAACCATAAAGGATGAAAGAGATGGTAAAATAGAGACATTCTGCTATAAGGGAGGGATAGCTGAATTTGTCTTTCTCCTTTTAAAGGAAAAAAAAGCTCTGCATAAGCCAATTTACTTTGAAAAGATAAGGGAGGATACCTCAATTGATACATCACTTTGCTATTCTGATGATTATGTAACAAATATCCTATCCTATGTGAATACCATAAATACAGAGGAGGGAGGAACCCATCTTTCTGGCCTTAAATCAGCCCTAACCAGGGCAATCAATGATTATGCAAGGAGGAATAAATTTATCAAGGAGAATGAGCAGGGTTTATCGGGTGATGATATAAGGGAGGGTCTTACCGCGGTTATTAGCATAAAGATGAAAAATCCCCAATTTGAAGGACAGACAAAGACAAAGCTTGGAAACTCTGAGATAAAAGGCATTGTTGACTCCCTTGTTTATGAGGAGCTTGTATCATTCTTTGATGAAAATCCATCTATTGCAAGAAAGATTGTAGAAAAGGGGCTATTGGCATCAAAGGCAAGGGAGGCGGCAAGGAAGGCAAAGGAGCTTGTGAGAAAAAAGGGCGATGAACTCGGTGTTCTCTGCGGAAAGCTTGCGGATTGCTCTTCAAAGAATCCCGAAGAATGTGAGCTTTATATTGTTGAGGGCGACAGCGCCGGTGGTTCGGCTAAGCAGGGAAGGGATAGAAAATTTCAGGCAATCCTTCCTTTAAAGGGAAAAATTCTTAATGTTGAAAAAGCCAGGTTTGAGAAGATGCTTCACAATGAGGAGATAAAAGCCCTTATATCTTCTATTGGATGTGGCATTTCGCAATCTGATGAAGATTTTGATATTTCTAAGCTTAGATACTATAAGATAATAATTATGACCGATGCAGATGTTGATGGTTCGCATATAAGAACCCTTCTTCTTACTTTATTTTACAGGTATCTTAAGATTCTTATTGTTGATGGCTATGTTTATATTGCCAAGCCACCCCTTTATTGCTTAAGGAAGAAAAACGAGGAGCATTACCTTTATTCTGAGGAGGAGAAGGATAGGCTTATCTCAAAAATGAAAGATGGCTTTATCCTCCAAAGATACAAAGGCTTAGGCGAGATGAACCCTGAGCAATTATGGAAGACAACAATGGATCCTGAGACAAGAAAGATGATAAAGATAAGCATTGAGGATGCCTATGAGGCAGAAAAAACCTTTTCTCTCCTTATGGGAGAAAAGGTTCTCCCCAGGAAGAATTTTATTACACAACACGCAAGGGAGGTAAAAAACCTTGATGTTTAAAAAGTCCATAGTTTTGTTGTGCATAATTTTTATGCTATTGATATAAGGTCGGAAGATGGAAGATGCCCTTTCTGGACAACAATCTCTCTTTGGAGAAGAAGAGGATGAAGAGGTTGAAGTTGCGATAAAGAAAGTTAGAGAGAAAGAGAAAAGAGAAGAAGCCTTAAAGAGGCAGGTTTTACCAATGAATGAGCAGGCAAAGAGGGGATATTCTCGTGAAGGGAGATCTGATTGTAAACAAGTAGTAGTTGGGCTTGTAATTAACAGGGATGGTTTTCCGAAGGCGCATGAAGTTTTTGATGGTAACAAGGT
>JBFMED010000197.1:0-3570 GCA_040753475.1 bacterium | reverse complement strand
AAGATTGAGGATATAGATATAAGGGATAGCGAAAATAAAAAGGTGAATATCCAAATAAAAGAAGAGACAAAGCTATTAAGTCTGCAGAGTGTCGTTTGCTATCCAAACCCAGCAAGGAATGTTGACAATGTCAAATTTAAATATCTCCCTTCAAACACAAAGATAGGGCTTTACAACATCGCAGGCGAATGTGTATTTGAAAGAGAAAATTTTGATGGAGAATTACCCTTAAGAAACATCTCATCTGGTGTCTACATCTATGTCCTCTCTAATGGCAAAGACAAGAAAATAGGAAAGCTCGGCGTTGTAAAATAATTGGAGATAAAAGGTCTTTTTAAAGGCATCATCAAAGATTATGATAGGATGAATGCGATTATGAGCCTTGGGTTTCATAATCGCTGGAGGCTAGATTGTGTTAAGTCTGCAAAGTTTCAAGGAAAAATTTTGGATATTGGCTGTGGGACAGGCGATTTTTGCCTTCAAATAAAGAAATGCACCAATGTATCTGTTTTTGGTATGGATATATTAGAGGATATGCTTAGGGTAGCAAGAAAAAAGGAAAAGATTAGCCCCATCGTAGGCAATGCCCTATTCCTTCCATTTAAATCCTCTGTATTTGACGGAATAACACTTGGCTTTGTCTTAAGGCACATTGATATTCCTGTGTTTCTAAAGGAGGCAATGAGGGTATTAAAGCCCTGCGGAAAGCTTGTAATCCTTGAGCTTTCATTTCCAAAAAAAAGGTTTATAAGGTTTTTCTTTAAAATCTATCTTTATAAACTTATTCCCTTTATTGCCAAATTCTTAAGCGATGAGCCTTCTTACATCTACCTTGGAGAATCCTTAAGACACCTTCCAGAAATTGAAGACCTAGAGGAAATGGCTTATAAAAGTGGAGCAAAAAATGTAACCATAAAAAAATTTATGTTCGGCTCCATATTCTTCCTTCTTGCTGTAAAATAATTTGCCTTAGAGCCTAAATTTTAATTGCAAATTTTAAATTTTAAATTGTAAAATTTAAGTATGTTTGAACGGTTCACAGAGAGGGCAAGAAAAATCCTGGCATTAGCCCAGGATGAGGCAAAGAGGTTAAATCACGATTATTTAGGCCCAGAGCATATCCTTTTAGGTCTTATAAGAGAGGGGGAGGGTGTTGCAACAGAGGTCTTAAGAAACTTTGATATTGACCTTGAAGGCTTAAAAATAGAAATAGAAAAGGAAACACCGCCAGGCGGAAGCCTTGCTATATTAGGGAATGTCCCATTTACGCCCCATTCAAAAAAGGTTCTAGAGCTTGCGGTTGAAGAGGGAAGAAATATGGGTCATAATTATATTGGAACAGAGCATCTCCTCTTTGGTCTTATAAAGGAAGAAGAGAGCATTGCCTCAAGAATCCTTGCAAGGCTCGGAGTAACATTGGATAGGGCAAAAAAGGAGGTAGCAAATATATTAGGAGGCTCTGCACCTGGTCAAGCCCCTCCTGGTGCAAAAAAACAGAAGACACAAACGCCTGTCCTAGACCATTTCTCAAGGGATTTAACAGGTTTAGCAAAGGAGGATAAACTTGACCCTGTTGTGGGAAGGGAGAATGAGATAGAGAGGCTTATTCAGGTATTGGGAAGGAGGACAAAAAACAACCCTGTTCTTATTGGAGACCCTGGGGTTGGAAAGACAGCCATAGTAGAGGGTCTTGCCCAGAGGATTGTATCAGGTCAGGTGCCAGAGATATTGATAAATAAAAGGCTCTTGTGCCTGGACCTAGCTGCTATTGTTGCGGGAACAAAGTATAGGGGTGAATTTGAGGAGAGGCTTAAAAGGGTAATGAATGAGGTCAGATCATCGCCGACTGTCATCTTATTTATTGACGAGATGCATACAATTATTGGTGCGGGTGGAGCAGAGGGAGCCATAGATGCATCGGCAATCCTTAAGCCTGCTTTGGCAAGGGGAGAGCTACAATGTATTGGAGCAACCACATTGGATGATTATAAAAAGTATGTTGAGAGGGATGCGGCATTAGAGAGGAGGTTTCAGCCAGTAATGGTTGATGAGCCAAGCGTTGATGAGACAATAGAGATTCTTAAAGGCTTAAGGGATAAATATGAAGCACATCATCGGGTAAAATTTGACGATTCTGCTTTAATTGCAGCCGCAAAGCTTGCCCATCGATATGTCTCGGATAGATTCCTGCCCGATTCTGCTATAGACCTAATGGATGAGGCAGGCTCAAAAGCAAGGCTAAAGACAACAACCCTTCCTCCAAAGCTTAAGGATAAGGAGAAGGAGATGGCACAGATAGAAAAGGAAAAAGAGGAGGCAATAGCGAGTCAAGCGTTTGAGAATGCGGCAATCTTAAGGGATAAGGAAAAGGCATTGAGGAAGGAATATGAGGCAATAAAGAAGAAATGGAAATCAAAATCCTCCTCGCCTGCCAATGTAATAATTGATGAAAACATTGCCGAGCTTCTTTCAAAGCAAACAGGGATTCCCGTTTATAAGCTTGTGGAAAAGGAAAGCGAGAGACTTCTGCGGATGGAAGAGGAATTGCATAAGAGAATAGTAGGTCAGAATGAGGCAATATCATCATTATCAAGGGCAATGAGAAGGGCAAGGACAGGATTAAAAGACCCAAAAAGGCCAATGGGTTCATTTTTGTTTTTAGGACCAACCGGGGTTGGAAAAACAGAGCTTGCCAGGGCACTAGCCGAATTCCTCTTTGACGATGAGGAGGCTCTTATCCAAATAGACATGTCTGAGTTTATGGAAAAATTTGCTGTATCAAGGCTTATTGGTGCTCCACCTGGATATATTGGTTATGAAGAGGGTGGAGAACTTACCGAGAAGGTTCGGAGAAAGCCATATTCTGTTGTCTTGCTTGATGAAATAGAAAAGGCACATCCCGATGTTTTTAATATCTTGCTTCAGATGTTTGAGGATGGCCATCTTACCGATAACCTTGGTCATACCGTTGATTTTAGAAATACCGTAATTATTATGACATCAAACATTGGAGCAAGGGAAATCTTTGAGAAGAAGTCCCTTGGATTTAGGCCACAGGATGAAGAAACAGGATATGAGGCGATGAAGACAAAGGTTATGGCTGAGGTAAAGAAGGTATTTAACCCTGAATTTCTAAATAGAATAGATGAAAGCGTAGTTTTTCATTCTTTAAGTAAGGATGATGTTAAAAAGATTGTATGCCTTATGATAAACAGGCTAAATGAACAGCTTTCAGAGCAGAATATAACCCTCTCATTAAATAATGATGTTATAACCTTCCTCATTGAAAAGGGCTATGATGAATCCTATGGTGCAAGGCCTTTAAGAAGGACAATACAAAAGGAAATTGAAGATGTCTTGTCTGAAGAGATGCTTAAGGGAAAGTTTAAAAAGGGAGGAAAGATAGGGGTCTCTTTGAAAGAAGGAAAGGTTGTGTTTAAATAAAACTAGAAAATTGTTCAGCTAATCTTAAGGAAAGCAATGAAGTCGGAAGTCTAGGAGTCGGGAGTCTGGGAGTTTTTAAAATCTTTTTAGACTCTTTGAGTCTTAGGCCCTCTGACTTTTCAAGGT
>JBFMED010000196.1:0-2116 GCA_040753475.1 bacterium | reverse complement strand
TTCCTCTGATTTGTTTAAAAGCTCAACCAGAGAATCAGCACCCTCCTCCCCTAATTTTTCCCTTAATATTCTTGGAATAGCAATAACTGGCATTCTTACACCCCCTGTTTAAGTTTTATTCTCAATAAAATTTCAGTCTGTGGTTCCCATTGAGCTATTTTTTAATTAGCATCCTGCTTAAGTTTTGAGGTTTGTTTGTTGTCTTCGCTGGCAATTACCTTGAGGAAGCATAAGCCTCTCATAGCCTATTCTTAAGCAAATGGTATCATACCCATACTCTGTCCCAAAGGTTATCTTTCCCTTGCTATCCTCTGGGACTAATACATCAGAGGAAAGAATAAACCCCTCCTCTTTATAAGCAAATCCAAGCCTTGTCTCTCTTGAAGGAGAACACCATTCTCATCCCTCCTTTCAAACTCCCCATAGTCTGTCCAAAGTAAGCCCATCCCAAGTCCTCCCTTTTCTAAAAGAGATAGTTCTTCTTCTTGTATCCCTTATCCTAAGGGAAGACAGATTATTCCCACTGATGCAAAAATCTTCTTCATCTTTTCTCACCTCCTCTATTTTAAATAGATACAAGCATGATACATTGCCCTTTACTCCATTTCTCCTGTAATGGTTAGCACTGCCCTGTATTCGCTATAAGAAATTGTTGAGCTCGGCATCATAATTTTAAATTCTACCATAACAGCACTACCTATGTCAATGTTATTTTGATTGAAACTTACCCCCTTTTTTTCTTTTTAATAAGAGAAAATTTTTAATTTTTCCCTATTACCTTTTTCACAAAATCTATATTTAGCTCTAAAATCTTAGCAATCTCTTCTGAAGCCATCCCATGCCGTGTAAGATTTAATACGCTAATTTTCATTCCCTCCTCCATCCCTTTCTTCATCCCTCTCTCCATCCCTTTATTTTCCGCATGGGTGATAGATTTTTTCTGGATGTAAATAAACTCTTTCCGCTTAAACTGCATCTCTAATTCCTCAGCGCTCAATCCAGCCTGGTTTACTATCTCAAATGCCCTCTTTATCTCTACTTCCCTCTCCAATGTCTTCGGTATATACTCTAAGTTACCAGCATTCTTGATAAAATATATCCACCTGTCCGTAATGTCCTTTAATTCATCCTCTCCTTTTGTGAACTTCGGCAACTCTATGAAGATCAATTCAATATCCCCACTATACTCTACTAACTCATCTTTCTCTTTTAATTTAAAGTAACTAATAACCTTGGAAAACTCACTAAACATCTCAAAATCTGTAATCGTAATCGCAATAATAGGGTTTAATAAAAAATACTGTTCCCCAGTTAAAAGTTGAGTAGAATATGCCTTAGCGGCATTATACAGAATCCTTTTCTCTAAACCTTCGTAGTTTAAAACCTGCATCTCAATAATTACAATATTACCATTGGATAATCTTGCCTTAACATCAACATAAGTATCTTTCATACCTTTTAGCAAGGGTATTTGATAGGGGTCAACAATGGTTAAATCCTCAATAATGCTTCTATCCTTGAATTTAACGATGGAATTTAAAAAACTGATAAGGATATCCTTTGAACCTTCACTTCCAAACACCTTTTTAAAGGCAAAATCTGTCTTGACATCTAAAAAATGCATATGGCTTTCTCCTTTTAATAATACTATAAAAGAATTCCAAAGTCAACAAAAAAATCCAGAAATTCCCCAACTTTTTATCATAAGAAGAAGGCTGAAGGCTAAAAATTGCTCGAGGCTAAAGGCTCAAGGCTATTGGCTCAAGGCTTTCTGTATCTTACCTTTTCTTTAAGTTGCTCTATTTCCTGCTTAAGGGAGTCAATCTGGTTTTGCTGGGCTTTGATTGCCTCAATTAAGAGGGCAACAAGACGGCTATAGTCAAGGCCTGAGGCATCAGTGCCATTCTCTTCATAGGTTACAACCTCGGGGATTACCTTGCCAACCTCTTCGGCAATTAAGCCAATATCGTGCTTGTCTCCCTCCTTCCAGTCAAAATAGACACCCCTAAGTTTTGCTACCTTTGATAGGGGGTTATCAATCGGGGTGATGTTCTTCTTCCAGCGTTTGGAGCTGTAACTATTCCAGGCATTGGCTATTCCTTGACCTGAGGGATCA